>PKXT01000009.1 GCA_003133505.1 Acidobacteriota bacterium | reverse complement strand
CACACGAAACCGTTCTTGCCTTTGACCGCGGTTTCGTAACCATGCCGTCCGAGGACCCCGACCTCGGCATCCCGTGAGATGGATTCCGGGGCAGCGCTCCGCGCCAGCGCTATCTCAGCATTTCGCTCCATCAGGTATTGATCAAGCGGCGCCATGTTCGGATATGGTGCTTTGACGTCCTGTGCTTGCGCCTGCCCCGCCGCGCCGAGCCCGACAACCAGCGCAAAGCTTGCTAATGCGATGGTCCTGAGAATCTTTCGCTGCATTGGTTTCCCCTGAGACGCGAGATTCTTGTCATACCAACCGGATGGCCCGTCCTGCTCTCCCCTCAAGCCGCTTGGCGATCTACCTCAACACCATTCCAAGGTGTCACGAATCATCTCGTTGTGTTCATCCCCTACATTTGGTCCAGAGTGGTCGGCCACTCGGAAGTAATCGCCTAAGCCGGAATTTTCGATTTGGACTTTCAGCTCGCGCATTGTAATACTCCTTCTACCCTCGACACAAGAAATCTGTGTCCGGAGCAGCCCGCCAGCGAGGCTGATACCGCCTGCAATGCGGAGGTGGCTGTGGCACCGTTTTCAAAATCACTCCAAGTGGCACGCTGACGACCCTCTACAATTTCTGTTCGCAAGGTGGCAGCGATTGCACCGACGGCGCCGCACCCTATGCGGCACTGATCCAAGCCACCAATGGGAAGTTTTACGGGACAACGGTTGCGGGAGGAGCTAACGATTTCTGTTCACCCGATGTCGATGGCTGTGGCACCGTCTTCAGCCTGTCTGTGGGTCTGAAATAACGCCCACCCGCGCGCTTTCTAACGACGTGCCATCTAGGTCCAACCATGCCACCAGAGAACTTGTGCGGGACAACGTTTGCTGGGGGGCAGCGATGAGGCACCGCCTACAAAATTACCCCAAGCGGCGCGCTGTCCACGGTGCTCAGTTTCAACAGTGCGGACGGCAAATACCCCGACGCAAGTCCGCGTCCATGCCCCGATGGGAACTTCTACCGGCACAACGGCATGTGGCGGGACGTATTGATAGCATTAGTGGCACGGTCTTCAAAATGACTCTCAGCGGCACGCTGACCACACTGCACAGCTTTGACGGCAGGGATGGTGCCCAGCCCGACGCAGGCGTGGTGCTGGCTTCCGAGAAGTTATGCGCAACGACGATCCGTGGCCGGCGCTCATACCCACTCCTCGTGCCCTGATTGCTGTGGGAGAGTTTTCAAAGTCACGCCGAGCGGTCCTAAAGATTTCCGCAGCTTGCCCACATTCATGTTTTGGGGCGCTTCAAAACTCAATAAAGTATCTTCTGTTTTCAAGGGCTTACGATGGTTGTAGAACCGAGGTTTTTGGGCAAGGGCAGCCAGTGGCGATCCGTGGGTCTACTCCCGCGCGGCGATGTTGCCCCCCGGTTGAGGAGCACGGCAACGCTATCCTGAAACGAAAGCGTTATGGCAACGTCAGGTGCGCCATCGAGATTGAAATCGCCAACAGCGGCGGAATGGGGATTGTTCCCTACATTGAACGTCACGGGTGAGCCGAACGTTCCGTCGCCATTTCCATAAAGCACAGATGCGGTATTGTTCAGGGTTTCGCCGACTATATCTACTTTGCCGTCGCCGTTGAAATCTCCCAAGCCCATGGCCCAGAAGGAGATCCCCGGCGCGAAATTCATCGGCGCCTGGAACGTTCCATTTCCATTACCCAGCAAAACAATCACGTCGGTGCCGGCGATCGCCAAATCCTGATTGTGATCTCCGTTAAAGTCACCCGACAGCAGGTAGTTCCCACCATTGGTGGAAATCTCAACCGGCGAACCAAATGTGCCGTCACCTTTTCCCATGAAGAGATCTACATCACCCTGGTTCCCGCTGCCGCCCGCGCGATTGGCCACTGCGAGATCCAATTTCCCATCGTGATTGAAATCCGCCGCTAGGATGAACGCAGGATATGTTCCTGTAAGCGAATAGACCTGCGGATTCTGGAATGTTCCATCGCCGTTACCCAGCAGAATGCTCATTTTGTTGGAAAACAAACTGACGGCGGCAATATCCAAATGGCCGTCGCGATTGAAATCGCCGAGAGCCACCCACCAAACGCCATATCCGCCGGTTTCGAAGCTGCCTGCGGATCGAAAACTCCCGTCGCCAGCGCCAAGAAGGACGGTGACTGTACGACTGGTGCCATCCGCTACGACAAGGTCCAGATTGCCGTCTCCATTTACATCACCGGCGGCCGAACTAATGGGCCCTGGGCCAGCCGGTATATACAGGGGACGTCCGAAGCCCTTTTTCCCATCGCCAAGCAGGATGGTGACGTTATTCGAGTTTGTATTGGAGATGGCCAGATCGGGCTTGCCGTCATGATTAAAATCCCCAACCGTGGCGCCACTTGGCGAACTGCCCGCAATGAACACCTGATGCGAGACAAAGCGGCCATTCCCGGCTCCCAACAGTATGGCGATCCCATTGGAAGCAATGCCTGCTAGGTCGGCGAAGCCGTCTCCGTTGAAATCACCGGTCGCCATCCAACCCGTGCTGGGATCGTATCCGGGGACAACGCGGAAGCTTCCTGTGCCATTGCCCTGAAGAATATAGGTGCCGGCAAGGTCGCCCACGGCCAGACTGATGTTTCCATTTCCGTCCAGATCCACGGCGGCGATGCTATAGGGCTCAATGCCGGGCATGTAGATGACCGCGGGCTTGAACGTGCCGTCCCCATTGCCAATTAGAACGGAAACGTTGCCGGAATAATGATTCGCGGTGGCAATGTCCATATTGCCGTCTTTATTAAGATCCGTAGCGGTGATGCCAAAGGGTTGATAGCCGTTTACTTCGTAGTTCACAGCGGGCTGAAACGTTCCATTGCCGTTGCCCAGCAGAATACTCACCGTATGCCCCGGGTCTTCCAGGTATCCAGCGTTGGAGACGGCGAGATCCTGATTGCCATCGTGATTGAAATCCGCAACAGCGATGGCAAAGGGCGCGAGCTGCACCGTGTAGGTAACGGGTGC
This sequence comes from Acidobacteriota bacterium, assembly GCA_003133505.1. Classification (GTDB taxonomy): domain Bacteria; phylum Acidobacteriota; class Terriglobia; order Acidiferrales; family UBA7541; genus PALSA-278. Next base: position 4,202 of record PKXT01000009.1, on the reverse strand, counting down.
GCTGAATCCTCCTCCGGGGAGACCAAGAAGGACGGAGATGTTGCTGCCAGAATTCACCACCGCAAGATCGGTCAAGCCATCATTATTGAAGTCTCCAGCGACCATGTAATCGGGCTCGTTGCCCGCAGGATAAGAAGCGCTGGGGGGCTGGAAGGAGCCATCGCCGTTGCCGAGAAGAATATTCACCGTGTTCTTGTCTGCATCCGTGACCGCCAAATCAAGATTGCCATCATGATTGAAGTCGGCTATTACCGCCGACTCGGGAAGCTTGCCGGCAGGATATTGTTTCACAGCTTGGAATGTCCCGTCACCATTGCCCAGCAGGACATTTACGAAGCCCGAGCGGTCTGGCGCGAGGAGATCTTGGATGCCGTCGTGATTGAGATCCGCAACGAGGACTTGGTTCGGAAAAGTGCCAGCGGGGTAAACGGAAAATGAGAGGAAGCGGCCGTTGGAGGTATTTGACGGAGAGTGTTTCATTGAAGTGGCTCGCGCGACCGCTTCAAACGGATCGGAAATCTTTCCTGATGCAAAAACACCAATGGATTGAGTGACAAGAATGAGTGACAGCAATGCGAGAGTAAACGTGGATTTCATTTCGGGCATCTCCTGGAAATTGCTCAGGCTAATTAGACGGCATAATATGCCCGCGACCCTCTCCCGTCAATTCGAGCTTCATGCCTGTCCCGGCCCCCCGTNNTGCTCGAAAGTGTGCCGCTGGGTGTAACCACCCGAACTGTGCCGGTAGTCGCACCCGCAGGGGCGGTGGTGGTGATTTCCGTATTCGATTTCACCGTGAACTCAGCCGCCGTGCCATGGAAGGTAACTCTAGTCGCGCCAGTCAGGTTGGTTCCGAGGATATTAGCGGTCCTTCCTAATTTACCGGTTTGGGGGTTTGTCTCCACGAACGGTCCCAGACCGACGGACAGGCTGAAGACTGTACCGCCGTTGTCCGCCCCGCCAGCATACGTTGTCCCGTAGAACTTCCCATCGGTGCCTTGTGTCAGGGGCGCGGATGGGAACTCACCATCAGTCGTGAGATTGAAATTATATAGTGTGGTCAGTCCCCCATTCGGAGTGATTCCAAAAATCGTCCCACAGCCAAATCCGCCGCAGCCGGTGCCAGTCCCGCCAGACCTCGTCGTCCCATAAAGCATGCCGTCGGTGCCCAGAATCACGCCGCCGACGGGATAGCTCCCAATGCTCACGCAACCGCCTTCATAGCAAAAGGCATGGAGCGTGGAAAACGTTCCATCCGGAGTGATCTTGAAAACTGTCCCGCCTCCATGGGGTCCGCCCTGTGCTGTTGTCCCATAGAGATTACCATCGGCGCCCCAAGCGAGCGTCGATTCGGGCCATTGGCCATCCGATCCATCGAAGATGTGCAGCGTCGTGAACGCTCCCTTCGCAGTGATGCTGAAGACTGTACCGGCTGCGTTAGGTCCGCCTTCGAATGTTGATCCGTAGAACGTCCCATTCATGCCCTCGACCAATCCAGCGTAAGGAAGTTGGCCATCCGTGCCGTCGAAACTGTGCAGCAAGGTTTCCTTGGCGCCAGGTGTAATACTGAAGACGGTACCGCAGCCGCTAGGGTAGGTACATGAGGTCTTGGCGCCGCCCACATATGTCGTGCCATAAAACCTGCCATCGGCTGCCTGAACAAGCCTCCCGAATGGATCCGCGCCCATGTCCGGGCACTCGAGGTTGCTTGGTGAGCAGAAGTCGTGGTGCATGGCCACCCCGTCGAGTGGTGCGACACTGAAGATCGTACCCGCGTCGCTTGTTCCGCCATATGCAGTTGTCCCGTAGAGATTGCCGTTGGTGCCCTGAACCAGTCCTGCCAAGGAGTTGTAGCCATTGAACCCATTAAAGGAGAGCAGAACCGTAAGGTCGCCCCCAACAGTGATGCTGAAGACCGTGCCGTAATTGCCGTCGACTCCGCCCATTGACGTTGTCCCGTAGAACTTCCCGTCAGTGCCCTGGACCAGTGCGCCAAGGGGAGAACTCCCGTCCGTGTATCCGAAGCTGTGCAGCGTGGTAAAAGTCTGCGCAGGCAAGGCTACAGCGGCAGCCGCCAACAGAAAAAACAAAACGCAAGCCCGTATGATCGAGTGATTGCAATTGAGTTTGTTCATGATTTCTCCTTTATCCCCAATGCGGACATAATTTCGAAAGCTCAACGGCAGCAGACACAGGTAAACGTTATTCGAAAGAATGCCCCGCAGCGCTACCGACGTAATTGGACCATCCTCTCACTCCATCGGGTAGGCCAAATATTATCACGGTCATTGATTCAAAAACATCTGTTTTTGGAACGTCGCAAACCGCTTCGTGCTGGCTCGTGTTTTCATGGGGTTGCGGGGGGGGGTGAAGAAGGGGTTTTTGGAACAAGCTTACGTTATCCGAAATTCGCCCACTTCCTCTATCGCGGAGCAATGGCAGTTAGCCGCTTGATCGCGGAGATGGATAGGAATTGAGGGCGTAGATATTGTCAATCCCGCAGTAATGGGCAGGGCTCAGTTCGCTGGTTTGTGCCGCGAACCCTCGTCTCGAACCGGCATCCGACCTTTATGGCAACACGCGGAAGGCCACACTACTGGAAAGTGTGCCGCCCGGTGTTACCACCTGGATTTTTCCGGTTGTGGCGCCTATCGGTACGGTCGTCGTAATTTCGGAACTGGAGACCACTGTGAATGTCGCGGCGGTGCCATCAAAGGTGACGCTGGTCGCCCCAGTCAGATGGGTCCCCAAGATATTGACGCCCGCTCCCGCAACGGCAGAAGTCGGCTGAGTTGTCACAAACGGTCCCAGGCCAACGGACAGGCCAAAAACTGTGCCAGCGTAAATATCGGTCCCTCCCCTCGCGGTTCCTCCATAGAAGTTTCCATTGGTAGCTTGGATCAGTGGGGCAATGGGAGCAACGCCATCCCTGCAATTGCTGCCGCCTCGGGAGCAAAAACTGTAAAGACTTGCCAGTCTGCCAGTAGGAGTTATTTTGAAGGCTGTGCCACAGCCCATCTCGCATGTATAGTAGACATGGTTATTCCCGCCCTCGAAAGTAGTCCCGTATAGATTTCCATCCGTACCTTCAACCAATGCACTGTAAGGATACCTGCCGTCGAGACCGTGAAAGCTGTGCAGCATTGTAAATGTGCCGTCGTGTGTGAGGGTAAACACTGTACCCATGTTGTCTGTTCCGCCGGTAACGGTTGTTCCATAGAAGTTTCCATTGGCTGCTTGGATCAAGCCGTAAGGGCCATCGCCATCCACGCACGCCTCTTGCGAACAAAAATTGTAAATTGTCGCAAGGGCGCCGCTCTGGGAAAGTTTAAACACTGTGCCGCCGCCGTTGTATCCCCCCTCAGCGGTTGTCCCATAAAAATACCCGTTGGAAGCCTGGACTAATCCGGTTGGCTGATCGCCATCAGTCAGCGCAAAGCTGTGCACCGTGGTCAAGGCGCCGGCCGGCGTAAGTTTGAAAACCGTCCCGTAACCATAGGCGCCCCCATACCAAGTCGCTCCATAAAAGTTTCCATCGCTTCCTAGGATCATATTTCCGACAGGAGTTTGACCATCGGTACCGTCAAAGCTATGCAGCGTCGTTAGCTCACCTTCCGGAGTAATTTCAAACACGGTACCGTCGGAATTAATTCCGCCAATGGTTGCCGTCCCGTAAAAGTTTCCGTTCGTTCCCTGGACTAGCCCCGCCGCAGGACTTCCGCCGTTCGTGTAATGGTAATCGTATCCGAAATTGTAAAGGGTCGTTAGCGTGCCGCTCGGGGTTATTTTGAAAACCGTCCCGCTCGCATACGCCCCGCCGACGGTTGCCGTCCCGTAGAAGTTTCCATCGGTGCCCTGGACNNATGCATACATTGGGGCGCCACCATCTGCGCCGTCGAAGTTATACAACGTATGCAACCTCGGCGGGTCTGATGCATTCCCTGCGGACAAAGCGACGGTCAACGCGGCCCACAGAAAAAGCAGAACCGCCAATTTCATGATTCGGTTCAATGTGCGCATTTTATTTCCTCATTGCCCGCGGCTGTCGGTTTTGATTCCCTGCAATTTTGCATGATACAACCCATCATGGATAATTACAGTGCATCCCGCGTTTTTTAGTCGCTTGTCGTTAGTAATCGGCCCCGATTATCGGGATCGTGCCTCGCCACGCAGCTCGGCTGGAATCCCATCATGCCGCCCTA
>PKXT01000165.1 GCA_003133505.1 Acidobacteriota bacterium | reverse complement strand
TGATAGTCCAGTTCTGCTCTGCCGTCAGATCGTTCAACGAATAGCCGGGGCCGACCACCTGGTAACGATAGATTTCCCCCGTCGGCGACCAGGGCGAAAGCTGGGGCTGCAAATTCGATGGCAGAGAGATTGTTTGGAGGCGATTGAGTACTTCCTGGCGGTCATGAAAATAGTCGCTCGAAAAATCGAAATAAAGCTTCACGTCACTCAATCCAAAAATTGTAATGGACCGCAACGTCGCTAGCCGGGGAACGCCAAAGAGCTCGGTTTCAACGGGAACTGTCACCTGACGTTCCATTTCTTCGGCAGACCACGATGGATTCTGGGTAATGACTTCAACCAACGGAGGCGATGGATCGGGATATGCTTCTATATCGAGTTGAAGAAAAATGAGAAACCCAGCAGCCAGCCAGGTGAATAGGAAGATAACCACCAGGGGCCGGTATTGAAGGAGAATGTAAGATAGACGGCGCATGGTGTTAGTTCGCCTGATCCATCAGGATGCGGCCCGCAGTAGAAGAGCGCCTTCGCTGACTACTGATTCCCCGGTCTTCAAGCCAGTCTTTATCATCACTTGATCACCAGCGGAACGTCCGGGCGTTACATCTCGCTTTTCGAACTGGTTGTCAGCCTTCTTCACGAATACGTAGGCGGACATGCCCTCACGTACTACGGCCGAATCAGGAATCAAAATCGCTTCCGACGTTGAACGTACCACGCTCAACGTGCCGTACATCTCCGGCTTCAACAAGAATCCGGGATTGGCCAGCACGACGCGCACTTTCATTGTGTGGGTCATGGGGTCTATTACGTCTCCTGTTGCCGCTATGCGTCCTTGCCATGTCTGGCCGGGATAAGCATTCATACTAATCTGCGCCATCGCGCCTATCTTCACCGCGGCAACATCACTTTCCAACACGTCACCGACAACCCAAACTGTTGTGATGTCCGCGATGGTGCATAGCGGATCCGTTGCGCCCAGCGACTTCGAAAACTCGCCGGCCGCCGCGCCAACGTCCAAGACAACGCCCGCACGAGGGGCGCGCACATCAACATGACTCGACCATGTGGCACTGGCCGGGTCGATGCCCAGAATTCGAGCCTGATCCCGCGCTTGATTGAGGGCTACCTGGGCCGAGGCCGCATCGGCTTGAGCCTGTTCATAGTCCTTCTGAGCAATCGCATGATGCTGATAAAGCTCGGCCGCCCGGCTCAGGGCGCGCTCTTTCAGATCAGCAGTGGCCTTCGCAACTTGATATGAGGCCAAATCGCCAGCCACATCGCCCNNTCACCGGGACGAACCTTCATCGCCGTCAGCCGGCCGCCAACTGGAGCGAAGACGTGAACCACTTGCGTGGGGTCAGGCTCCACATGGGCTGGGGCTACCAGGAGGTCCGGCACGGCTTTTTCTTTTGCCGTCACCACTCGAATTCCGCGAGGGTCCGATGCCACATAAACCTGCCCCCGCTGGGCGATGGCTGGCGCTGGCGACTCAGTTTCCGGGGAGTGACCGCCACATCCGGCCATCACGATAGCCAGACATAACGCAACCGGCACCGACATCCGTGCAAAGTAGGTCATGGCAACTCCGCTACCGAAGCCCGCCGGCATGAAAAACGCCGCGCGCTCCTGAGTATAAAAACGATGAAGTGGGATACCAGCCCGCAGCTGCACGGGCGGCGAACACTAACAGGCTAGGCAGTAAGGCTAGGAGGGGAGCGCCCAGGTATTGACGCACTAACCCGCGCCACCGGCCACACGCGAGGGGCTGATAAAATGGGTACGGAATATTCAGGGGAGTTGAGCAGCGGCAACGTTGGTAATGCAGCCGCCTGATGGCACCCTACATTGGCAGCTGAAAGGAGATGGTGCGAGGACGACACCCACACAGCCTGACGGCGCACAAACGAGTAATCCTCGGTCAGAATTATCTCCGCGTGCAGATCGTCGGTCATGGAAATTACAAAGAACATCAATACCAAAACGAAGAGCAGTGCCACACCTTCACGGCGCAGTTCGGCGGCGCCGTGATCGTGGTTGCGAACACGCCACACAACGAGCGCTATTACCGCCAGCGTCAGCCACAGCAGATTTAGGAATATTTCCATCCGTATTGAAACTGTACTACACCGTGGGCCTCCGTACAATGGCGTCTGTCAACAGGAAGAACCGTTGGCCTGCGACAAAAACGCCACAAATCGCCGGACGAGGCAGTCAGTGGCTTAGCTCTGGGAAAACATGCATGCCCAATTGGCCTGATGGGTAAAGTCCCGCTATGAACTGATTCGCCGCTCGAATACTTGCGTGATGGCGGAGACTAACCCACGATGTTTAACGAGCGCGAAGTAATGGCTTCGACATAGGAAATCAAGCATCATGGCTAGACCGCGCAACCGCGATGCCCAGTGATTTCATTTTGCGATAAAGGTGGCTGCGCTCCAGTCCGACAGCGGCGGCGGTTCGCGTCATGTTCCACTGGTTTTCCTCAAGCTTGCGCAGGATAAAGACGCGTTCATAAGCCGCGCGGGCGTCGCTCAGGGTTGCGCTGGAATCATTATCACGGTCGACGCGAAATATTTCGGGCGGCAGGTGATGGGGCTCAATGCAATCTTCCGGGGCAATGATCACCAGCCGCTCCACTAGATTCTTTAACTCGCGAACGTTGCCGGGCCACGTATAGCGAGTTAGTACCTCGACCGCCTCGGGACTAAACTGCCGCGCTCCGCGGCTGTATTCGCGGGAAAACTCGGCTAGAAAATGGCGCGCGAGAACCGGGATGTCGGGTTTGCGCTCCCGGAGAGGTGGAACAACGAAAGGGATTACATTGAGGCGGTAGAAGAGATCCTCGCGAAACGCGCCCCTTGCGATTTCGTCTTCCAGGCGTTTATTGGTGGCGGCAATCACGCGAACATCCACGGCAATTGCACTGCCCGCCCCCACCGGTTCCACGCTTTGCTGCTCCAGCACGCGCAACACTTTTGCCTGCGTTTTCATGCTCATATCGGCCACTTCGTCAAGGAAAATCGTGCCTTCGTCGGCACGCTGAAATTTTCCAGGCTTGTCTTCACTGGCTCCGGTGAAGCTGCCTTTGCGATGCCCAAAAAGCTCGGATTCGATAAGTTCTTCGGGAATAGCCGCGCAGTTAACTTCGACAAAAGGGCGGTTAGCGCGGTGACTCTGCAAGTGTAGGGCATGGGCAATTAGTTCCTTGCCGGTACCGCTTTNNCATAGGCACGCTATCGCCCAGAAGCTGGAAGCGCTGCTCCAACTCGCCGCGCAGATGGCGATTTTCCTGTGCGAGCCGCGAAAAATCCACGGCGTTTCGCACTGCGAGAACGACTTTTTCGAGCGATAGCGGCTTTTCGATGAAATTGAACGCACCGAGTTTGGTGGCCCGGACCGCCGTTTCGATGCTGGCATGGCCGGAGATCATGATGACCATGGGCGGCGCATCTTGCAGTTGCAACTGGCGCAACGCTTCCACCCCATCAATTCCCTTGAGCCAGACATCGAGGAAAATCAGGCTATAGAGCTTCTTCTGGGTGGCTTGCAGGCATTCTTCGCCGCTGGAAACAGCCTCGGCGGAGTATCCTTCGTCACGCAACAGGGCGCAAAGCGACTGCCGGATGCCGCTTTCGTCGTCCACGACAAGAATTGGAAAATTCATGCTTTACGGGTGACGCTACCCGCNNCCCGCCGATTCCCGGACCCGCGTCCACTATCGGTAACCTTATTATGAAGCGGGAACCCAGCGGGATATTATCCTGTGCTCTCAATGTCCCGTGATGTTCGGCCACGATGCGGCTGGCAATGGCCAGCCCCAGTCCGGTGCCCCGGCTCTTGGTGGAAAAATGCGGCAGAAACAGGCGGTCTTTATCTTCTAGTGAAATGCCGCGACCGGTATCGGAGACTGCAACTTCCACCGCGCCACCACGACTGTCCAGCCGCGTGGAGACAACGATTTCCCGAACGATTGATTGTTCGAGAGCCTCGGCGGCATTGTCAACCAAGTTGACGATAACACGCTTTAGCAATTCCGCATCGGCGCGAATTGGGGGCAATGCTGGCGACAAATCGAGGCGCAGGGCAATTCCTTCCATTCGCCCGTGAAAGAGTTGGATTGCATTGGTGACGATGCTGTTGGCATCGGCAGGTTCCAGCCGCGCGGATGGAAAGCGCACAAACTGCGAAAATTCGTCCACCAGCGAGGCGAGCGCGCCTGCCTCCTGTTCAATTAGATGGGAACATTCCGCCACCAGGGCGGAAAATTCGGAAGATACACACCCAGCGGCTGCCAAACTGGCGGGAGCGCGATCGAGATAGCGCAGCATGCGTTGCGCGGAAAGCTGAATCGGGGTGAGTGGATTCTTGATTTCGTGAGCAATGCGCCGCGCCACTTCCTGCCAAGCAGAAGCCTTTTGGGCCTGCAACAGCTCAGTAAGATCGTCAATTACGAGCAAGTATCCGAGGTTATCGGAACGGGTACCCAAGGCGCTCACGGTGATTGCGGCGTGGGCCTGGCGTCCAAGCGAGGGCAGCTCCATTTCACGCGAGGCGACACCCAAGCGCAAGGCGCGGCGCATCAGATGCTGGATAATGCCGCTAGCCTGTTCGCCCACCAAATCGCCAAGAGTTCGCGCGCCGTCCGCGGACTTTCCAAGAATAAGGGCCGCAGCTGCGTTCACCCTCGAAATCTCGCCAGCGGAAGTTAGCGAGACCACGCCGGTCGGAATATTTTCGAGGATGGCCTCCATCAACTGGCGGCGCCGCTCACGCTCTTCCACAGCTTGCTGGAGACTGCGCGTGAATTCGTCAATTTGACGACGGCTGTCCCCAAGCTGCGCGGTCATTTCGTTGAACGAAGACACAAGCGCGCCGAGCTCATCCTGGGCCTGCACAACGACACGATAGTCGAAATTACCGCGAGCCACTTCCTGAGTGCCTTCGGCCATTGCCTGAATCGGAACGGTGACGATCTTGGCCAGAAAGAGGGCCACCCATGTTGTGGTGCTCAATAGAAGGACGGTAATCATCAGCAGCGCCAGCAGTATTTGCTTCTTATAAATGCGAATCTGTTCGCGCTGCTGCCCATATACGCGGCTTTGTTGCTTCATGGCGTCCATACGTTGCAGGAAATCGCTGGGCAGACCTCGTCCAAACAGAATGTCACCCGATCCGCCGGATCCATGCAGTGAAGCGCGCGCCGCCAAGAATGTGTGGTTATTCATTTGCCAGAATTCCTCGGCGTTGGCATTGACGCGAAGAGATTGCAGGGCCAGCGGCGCAGGCAGGCTGGCGGCGTTAGTTTGAGTTGAGGCGGATTCTATGGCCCGCCAAGTCAAGTCTCTCGCCGCAGTAACCTTCCCGGATAAATCTTCAATCCAAATCTCGTCGGCATCGCCGCGAAACGCGTCCCATGCTGCGGCAATGGTCATGTTCCGGCTTGCGGCGAAGTCCGCCATTGCTCGCAGCCGGGCATATTCCGTGGACTCCCATTCGTCCAACAAGCTTTGTCCTTCGGCGGCAGAGATTTCGAGAGGCCGCGGAAACCACAGATTCAGCGTGCGGTTAACGAGCGCATAACTAAAGAAGAACAGGAACACGATGGGTAGCAAGGAGAGCCCCATGGCACCCATTACCATCTGGGTTTTGAATCGGGATCCCATTTGTCCAGCGCGCCGCTCGGCCCAAAGCCGAACGAGGCTGCGCGCCAGAATCAGGCCAAAAATTAAGAAGGCGGCGAAAATAAAGGTTGAAAGCGCGAACAGCACTACGAAACCATTCCCATTCGGCGGGTGAACCGGCACGTTAAGGGAACCGAGGGTGAAGACAGCGGCGGCGAGCAGAACAACTGCTACCCCACCGAAAACTAGCCAAAGGCGGCGGCTGCGGCGACTCCCCATTACATTAGTGCCGCTGCGTCTGCCCGTTTAGCCATCGGGGCCGACGGATATAACGCAGTGAGAGTGTGGCGATTTGGACACGACAAGGTGGCAATGCCAAGAGCACATATGCGATCTGGACGACGGATTGCAGCAACGGTGTCATGAATAGAAAATTATCAACTGACTACTGCCGAAGTCAAGCCTTGCTGTGGCAAAAGCGCAACATTCTGTTGATGGATATCTCCATATGATGGCCAGCAATATTTTATGGCCAGGATATTTTATGAATCCCCCAAAAGGGATGTCCTCTTGTCATCTAAGTGTGTTTCCCAAGCCGCATCCCGGCCAGCCCACGAGTCCGCGAAATTCAGTTGGCTTGAACTTCCAAACCAATCCTTCGTTTCGATCCGGTACATTTCTAGAAAACGGAGGCACCCTGTCAATCTGGGAGTTCCGCGCCGTTTCGGGATGTCCAAGCATGAGTGCAGCGCAATTTTGCGCCTAAAGCCTTCCCAGATGCGCCACCACTCATTTTTTTTGGCCGCTTGCGTTGCCGCCCCCGCCTTATTATGATGTCATCGTCCTCGCACCGCCCTTTGGCGGCATCATAGACTAGTGTTGGGGACCGAAAGTGGTAGCGCCAGCATCCCAGGCGCTGCCAGTCGCCCCACAAGGAAGAGGCCAAGCATGAAATCCCAACGCAGAAACGGTTTTTCGCTTATGGAATTGCTGATTGTGGTCGCGATCATCTTGATTATTGCAGGTATTGCCATTCCCAGTTTGAACCGCGCGCGCATGTCCGCTAACGAAACATCGGCAATTTATTCGCTGAAAGCGATTGTGACCGCATCGGTGCAATACAACTCCACTTATGGAAATGGGTACCCGCCTAGCCTAGGCTCTTTGGGCGGCGCCAACGGAACCGTTACGGCGACCTGTGACAGCGCGTTGTTGGTTGACAACGTGCTCTCCCACAACGGCATTGGTAACACCAGCATCAAGCAAGGCTATACGATTACTTACGTTCCTGAGACGCCAGTGAGCAATCCGCCGCCCGGCTGCACGAACCCCGGCGTGAATACGTTCACGCTGACCGCTGTTCCCGTGCAGGTAGGATCAACGGGCCAACGGGGCTTTTTCGCCGATACGTCTGGAGTGATCCGCTTTAGCACTGACGGCAGCATCCCCACGACGAGCAGCGCTACACTGCAATAGGTTTTCGGTCCCGCGTTGCGGTGTCAATTATTTGTCTTCAGTTGCTTCCCTCGTGAACCGTGCACTAATCCCTTTTTCTTAATCGAGACAATACCCGGGCCATAACGGCTGCGATGTGTCGGTTTGGAACTTTCGCGGACGATCGTTCACTGCACTTATGCGGCGAAATGCGGATGTAGCCAACTGGTAATGCAAAATGCAACTGGTTGGCGCTTCAATTGCCCCTGTTATGGCGAGAACAGCCGGGAGATCCCGGACTTGCCAGTTTCACTGGAGATATCATGAAAAACCGGGATAAGGGATTTACGCTAATCGAACTGTTGACCGTTGTCGCGATTATCTTGATCATCGCCGCAATTGCCATTCCCAACTTGCTGCGTTCGAAAATGGCTGCGAACGAGGCGTCCGCGGTCGGCTCGCTCCGCACCATCACTACCGCCAGCGTTACATATTCTTCCACCTATGGGACCGGCTATTCGCCGACGCTGGGCGCGCTTGGAGGCTCGTCCACTGTAGTAGTTGCCACCTGCTCGACAGCTTTGTTGATCGATAGCGTTCTTTCCGCCGCGGGCGCCGGTAAGGTGAGTACCAAGTCGGGATACACATTACTTATCTCCCGGGCACTGCGGTAACCACGTCTGGGCCTGGTTGTGCAGTGCCAGGCGTGAATGCATATACCATGACTGCGCTGCCAATTCCTGTGGGTACGACAGGCCAGCGCGGATTCTTTACGGAACCGTCGGGTGTGCTTCGGTTCACAACCGACGGTTCGGCTCCCACCGAGGCCAGCACCCCATTGCAATAAGTGCGGGGCTCTTCGACAACACATCGAAGGCGGTCCGTCAGAAGCCCAACCTAATGGTGCGCGGACTGCCACGCCCGCGTTCATCAGGGTTTTCCGCGCAGTCTGCTAGACTCCGAAGATGCTGCTCGGATGGATGCTTTCCGCATGGTTGGCTGTGTCAATCCCCACGAATAGTGATGCCCGAACTCTGGCGATGCGGCTGGACGCGCATTACCACAATGTCCGAACTTTGCAGGCGGTTTTTCTTGAGCGCTATATTGAGGGAGGCCAAACGGTGAGGGTGGAATCTGGAACGGTGTATTTTTCCCGGCCGGGCCGCATGCGATGGGATTACGAATCGCCGGAGAAAAAACTTTTTCTCGTGGACGGAAAGAACGTTTGGTTCTACGTGNNGTGATGATTGGCGGACGCCGCTCGCACTGCTGACCGGACGCGTTCGACTCGACCGATTGTGCGGCACGGTGGCTCTATTGCCCGCGGGTCTACCGGGCGATACGACATCTGCTTCCGATGGTGATCAGGTTTTACTCTGCGCCCCCCGGGCTTCCTCCCAGGAATCCGCACAGTTCCGTGATGTGCTATTGGAGATCGATTCCAGTTCCCGTTTGGTTCGTGCTGTAATACGCCAAGCCGGCGCACAGGAACTGGAGTTTCAGTTCGGCGATTGGCGCGAAAATCTGCCCTTGGCGGAGGACAAGTTTCACTTTGCACCGCCGCCCGGCGTGGCCATCGTGCAGGCTTCGCAACTACTGGCCGCCCGGCCATGAACGGTTCCTTCGTCCGCGCAATAATATGATTGCATAACGTGTTAACGCTGTAAGCAACCGTCATTGCTCCGTGCGAATCTTACCAGTGTGAGTGCTTTTGCCCCACCGGGCTCGATGCTACACTTCTAGAGGAAGCCGCCGAAACCAGCAGCGGCATTACCTGCCAAATGGCTGAATTTGTTTGCAAAGTCGGCGATCCGGCTGGCCGTGTCTTTCAGCAAATTGAGACGGCTCAGTCCGCAGCGGAGGCCAAGCAAAAACTCGCGGACCGCGGGTTTTTTGTTTACTCCATCAAGGCCCATTTCGGCCTCATGGCGTCCATGGGCCGTTCCCGGGGTGACCGCGCCGTACGCGGGGCGGAGTTCCTGGTATTTAATCAGCAATTCAACACTCTGATTAAAGCGGGGCTGCCAATATTGAAAGCTCTTGATTTGCTAAGCGAACGGACTGCCGCGCCCAGTTTAAGGCCACTACTCATTGACGTAAGACAGCGGGTCCGCGAAGGTGCCCCCCTCTCCGATGCCTTTGAGGCCGCGGGTGTTTTTCCCAAGGTGTACACCACGGCTCTGTTGGCGGGCGAACGCAGTGGAAACCTGGCGGGTGTCCTGGACGATTACATCGCTTATCAGCGGGTAACCAGCGGTGTGCGGAAGAAAGTAATTGGCGTTCTAATTTATCCGGCGATTCTGGTGGTGGTCGGCTCCTCAATTCTCACCTATCTTTTCACCGCCGTGATTCCGCAGTTCGCCAAGCTTTACAGCGATTTAGGTGTGAAGCTGCCTGGCCCCACGCAATTGCTCACCACCATTGTGGTTGGCTACCGGATGTATATTTTGGTGGGATTTCTGGGGTCTATCGTAGGGATTATTCTGCTGTATTTATGGTCGCGCACTGAAAGTGGCGGTCTGAAGCTGGACCGCTTGAAAATGAAGACACCATTCATTGGTGACACCTGGCTGAAATTTCACGTCGCACAATTTGTGCGCACTCTGGCAACTTTACTGGCCGGGGGCACGCCTCTGGTAACCGCGCTGCAGACTTCCTCGGAAGCGCTGGGCACCCGGCTACTTTCTGCTGCGGTGCGCCAGGCCGCGGATCGAGTGCGGGAGGGCGAATCGCTCAATGTGGCGCTCGCCAGCACGGGCATGATGCCGTCCCTGGCCCTGGAGATGGTTGAGGTTGGCGAAGCATCGGGCGCACTTGCTCCCATGCTGAATAGTGTGGCCATTTTTTACGAGGAAGAAACCGCCATCCGAACGAATGCGCTCATTACCGTGATCGAGCCAGCTATTTTGGTGTTTATGGCGCTTATTGTGGCTTTTGTACTTATTTCACTTTATTTGCCGCTTTTCTCCATTAACGTGGGGTCGTCGTAGGAGACTATGGAAGCGCATCTCCCTCAGCCGTTTTCCTCCGAAGAAGCTGCCGAACAGGAACGCACCAAGCGTCTTGCGGAGCGCTATCGCTGCCCGTTCATAGATTTGCGCGAGCAGCGCGTGGACCCCGATCTGTTCCGAAGCATTCCAGCGGAGCTTATGTTCCGCTACAATTTCGTGCCCTTGGAATCACATGACGGCACTCTGGTTGTCGTCGTTTCGGATCCTAGCCAGCTATTGCAGACCGATGAACTTTCCCTGCTGCTGGGCAAGAAGCTGCAGCTTCGTGTGGCTACAGCTTCGCAGATCGGCGACATCCTAAAGCGCACCGAACAATCCCAGCGCGTGCTCGATCAGGCTACCGAAGGTTTCACCCTGCAAGTGGTGAGCGCCGAAGATGGCGGCGACGAAAATATTTCGATGGAAAAGCTCACCCGGGATACCGGGTCGAGCCCGGTAGTGCGGCTGGTGGACACTGTGATCTTCACATCGCTGGAGCGACGCGCCAGCGACATTCACATCGAGACCGGCAACACTGAAGTAATCGTGAAATACCGCATTGACGGCGTGCTACAGGCGGCCATGCAGCCGCTGGCCAAGGAATGGCACTCGCAGATTCTTTCGCGCATCAAGGTGATGAGCGAGCTGGACATTGCCGAGCGACGCATCCCGCAAGACGGGCGTTTCCGCGTGCGATATAAGGGCCGGTTTATTGACTTCCGCGTTTCGATCATGCCATCCATCAACGGCGAAGACGCGGTGCTTCGCGTGCTCGACAAGGAAACGCTGAGCGAGAAATTCCATAACCTGACTCTGGACGTGGTGGGCTTTGATCCCGAGGAACTTCATAAGGTGCGGCGCTACATCCGCGAGCCATACGGCATGGTGCTGGTCACCGGGCCTACGGGTTCCGGTAAGACCACGACGCTATACGCAGCGATCAATGAGATTAAGAGTGAGGAAGATAAAATCATCACCATCGAAGATCCGGTGGAATATCAGGTTCGGGGAATTACCCAGATTCCCGTGAACGAAAAGAAGGGCCTCACATTCGCGCGCGGGCTGCGCTCTATTTTGCGTCACGATCCCGATAAAATAATGGTTGGCGAAATTCGCGACCAGGAAACCGCTCAGATTGCCATTAACTCCGCGCTGACCGGCCACCTGGTGTTCACTACCGTCCACGCGAATAACGCCTTCGACGTGATTGGCCGGTTCATCAATATGGGTGTCGATCCCTACAATTTCGTATCGGCCTTGAACTGCATTCTCGCGCAACGGTTGGTGCGCGTGATTTGTGAAACGTGCAAGGAGCCAAAACACTACTCCGATGAAGTGCTCCGCGAATCAGGCATTGACCGTGAAAAATGGGGCGATACTCCGTTCTATGAAGGAAAAGGGTGTATCGAATGTTCCGGCTCGGGGCATCGTGGGCGCACGGCTATTTCTGAATTGCTTGACCTTTCCGATCACATCCGCGAAATGACCATTGACCGGCGCCCCACTTCGGAAATCAAACGCGCGGCCCGCGAGGAAGGAA
>PKXT01000062.1 GCA_003133505.1 Acidobacteriota bacterium | reverse complement strand
ACGCGGGGCTGGTCCAGGCCACGAATGGGCGCCTTTACGGCACCACGGAGGAGGGAGGGGCCAACGGCCTGGGGACGGTGTTTGAAATCACCGCAAACGGCGCGCTGACCACGATTCTCAGTTTTAATGACGTGAACGGGGCCACTCCGGTAGCCGCGCTGGTGGAAGGAAAAAACGCGCTTTACGGAACTACCTACTACGGCGGCGCCAGTGGCGATGGCACGGTGTTNNCTGGTCCGGGCCACCGATGGAACGTTCTATGGGACAACGTTTGATGGCGGCACCAGCGGCGACGGAACCGTCTTCAGTCTGTCTGTGGACCTAAGCGCGATTGCGGAACCATAACCGGCCGCCGGCTCGGTTCGCCGCTTGGAATTGACCAGCAATTTATGCGGTTGTTCACGAAAGTAATTGCTGGTAGCGCGAAGCGAGAGTAGTAGTATGTCCGTACGTCTCAAGATGAAGCCCCGGAGCGGTGAGGAGCTAACGTGAGAAAGTTTAATGGTGGAATTTAGGCTGTGAGAGCGTCCGCGATCAAGCTGTTGTGCGGAGCCGTGACCGTCGTGCTGCTAGGGCAGACGGCGGCAGACCAACGGCCTTCGCCCGTCTTTATATTGCTGGCAACCTTCGCGGGGCCAAATGGCGCCTNNGGAGGCGCGGGGGAGCAGTACGGTTACGGTACGGTTTTCAAAGTGAGTCCCAGCGGCGTGCAGACAGTTATTCACGAATTCGATTTGAGCGAAGGGGATTGGCCGAGCTCCGCACTGGTGCTTGGGACTGATGCAGATTTCTATGGTACGACACTCTATGGGGGAGCCAATTCCCAATATGGGACCGCTTTCAAGATTACGCCGAGCGGTACGTTTACCATGCTTCACGACTTTAATGGGAAGGATGGCTACTTTCCCTACGGGGGCGTAATTCAGGGCACGGATGGGAACTTCTACGGAACGACGTCTTCTGGGGGAGCCTATGAGAATGGGGGCTTCGTTCACCATAGCTTCGAAGACTCTGATTAAAGCTACAGTTCCCGCTGGGGCAACGACGGGAAGTGTGGAAGTGGCACGGCCAAATCGCAGCCTTTCCAGCAATGTGGCGTTTCAGGTGCTCCCGTAGCCTTGTTTGAAAAAGGGTAACGCTAGAGCGGAACGGTCTTGAGATATGCGCGGAATTCGTCGCCGAATTCGGCATTTTCCAGGCCCAGTTCAACGGTGGCTTTGAGAAAGCCTAATTTGTCGCCCGCATCGTAGGATTTCCCGTCAAAAACATAGGCATAGAGACCCTCGGCGCGAGCAAGATGGCGGAGCGCGTCAGTGAGTTGAATCTCGCCTCCACTTCCCGGCTCGGTCTTGGCCAGATAATCGAAAATGACCGGCGGGAGGACGTAGCGTCCGGTGACGCCGAGATTGGATGGCGCTTCCTCGGGCGCGGGCTTTTCAACGAGATCGTGGATGCGGTGAAGCTTATCTCCCCAGCGCTGGTGGGGTGCGGGCTTGGTATCAACCACGCCGTACAAGCGCAGACGGTCACGATGTACCGCTTCGACGGCAATCGCGCCCACTCCGGTTTCCTCGTAAACGTCCATCAGCGATCGGGTGACGGGCCGGCCATTGATAATTACATCGCCGAGCAGGACAGCGAAGGGCTCATCGCCGACCAGTTCGCGGGCGGCAAGGACGGCGACCTGGTCATCACCGACGGCGCGCTGGCGCGTGTAGCTGAAGTGCACCATTTTGCTGATTTGGCGCACGAGTTCGGCGCGCTCGGGCTGGCCGTGCTCTTCCAGGAAGCGTTCCAACTCGGGCGCGGAATCGAAATGGTCTTCAATGGCATTCTTGCCGCGCCCGGTGACGATGATGATGTTTTCGATGCCCGAGGCGACGCACTCCTCCACGGTGTATTGGATAAGAGGCTTATCCACCACCGGAAGCATTTCCTTGGGTTGGGCCTTGGTGGCGGGGAGGAAACGCGTCCCCAGTCCCGCGGCCGGCAACACTGCTTTGCGAACTTTTTGCATGGTTTGGCGTGTCCGATAAAGCGAAATTGACGATAACCGTGCCCGTGCGGGATGTCAATTTATGTCCATCGGAAGGGCCAGAATGGGGCAGTTGACGGCTTACCGGTTAATACGGATAGGCTATGTTACGATGACGGTTTCAACGGTCCTTCACGGATTCCATGACGCAACGCATACACATTTTGGGAATTGAATCGTCGTGCGATGAGACCTCGGCGGCGGTGGTGGTTAATGGCCGCGAACTGCTTTCCAACGTAGTGTCCTCGCAAGTCCCGCTGCACCGGCGGTACGGGGGGGTGGTGCCGGAGTTGGCCTCGCGGGAACACCTGCGCCAAATTGTACCGGTGGTGCGGGAGGCGCTGGCGTTGGCACCGCTTTCCCTGGCAGACGTGGGCGCGTTCGCAGTCACGCGCGGGCCGGGATTGATCGGCGCGCTTCTGGTGGGAGTGACCTATGCAAAGGGGTTGGCGCTTTCACTGGGCAGACCGCTTATCGGGGTGAATCACCTGGAAGGGCACGTCCATGCGGTGTTGCTGGAAGCCGGGATGCGCGGAGAGCGCCCGGAATTTCCAGCAGTGTGCCTGATTGTCTCCGGTGGCCACACGCAGCTGTATAAAATAGAACTGGCTGCGATCGTGACTGACCCGCTCGATGAAGGTGGTATGAGGGTCCGGGAGGGTCGCGAACCAGACAGGGACGATGAACCCTGGCGGCTCGTTTATACAAGACTGGGCGGCACGCGCGACGACGCCGCGGGCGAGGCGTACGACAAAGTGGCCCGAATGCTGGCGCTGGGCTATCCCGGGGGACCCATCGTGGATCAGCTTGCACCGTTCGGCGACGCCTCAGCGATTCGATTCGGTGATCCGAAGATGAAAGGCAACATGCTGGATTTCAGCTTCAGCGGCCTGAAGACGGCGGTGCTCTATTTCCTGCGCAGCCATCCTGAATTTTCAGAGGAGATTGAAGTTCGGCGCAAATCGCTGGCCGAGGGAAAACGGACGGCGGTTGAGTTGAAGGCCCTTTGCGGGCAACACACGCTGGATTTGGTGGCATCCTTTCAAAAAGCGGTGGTTACAAACCTGCTGACGCGAACATCGGCAGCGGGGGGTATGACTAGGGCACGGTCAATTCTGGTGTCGGGGGGCGTCGCGGCGAATAGCGAGCTGCGCCGGCGGTTCGGCGCCGAATTTTCTGCGAAGGGGCTGCCGGTATTTTTCCCGAGCCGCGAGCTCTCCACGGATAACGCAGCGATGATTGCCGCGGCGGCATGGCCGCGCTTTGTGGCGGGCGAATTTGCGGATGCCGACCTGGCGGCGGAGGCAGTATTGCCGCTGGCGTGAACGGGCGGACGCGGGGCACCTAACCAAAATCCGGCGGAAGAAAGGCCGCCTCTGAATGTAAATTGGTGATTAAACTAGTCGGTGGGGATGGTAACGGCGGGCATCTCGAGATGAGCCTTGGCGAGCGCCTGCACGATATGAGTTTCCATGACGACTTCAGTCTTGTTGCGCGCAGTGGCCAGTTCGCTAATCAGCAGGTGCTTGGCGCGATCGAGCATTTTCTTCTCGCGGAAAGAAAGCGGTTTGGTGCGGCTAAGCGCCACCAGCCCTTTTAGCACCGCGGCTACTTCCAGCAGGGTGCCCGTGCGCATCCGGTCGGAATTTTCCTTGAAGCGATGTTTCCAATCGGCGGCTTTCAGAGAAGGGGTTCGCTGGAGGAAGGTCAGCACCGAGTCGGCATCCGCCGAGCGAATCACAGGCCGCAAACCGACATTTTGGGTATTGGCCTGGGGAACCATCACACGCAGGCCGCTAGCCACAATTTTTAGGAGGTAATATCGTTCTGATTTGCCGTTTAGATATCCGTAACTGATTTGTTCGATAATGCCTACGCCTTGATTCGGATAAACAACTTTGTCTCCGAGCTTGAAATCCATTCCCGAGACCCCCGTTGTACGGCGAATACCCTATACTAGGCCGAGGCAACCCTTTAGTCAAGAACTTCATCGCTTTTCGGTCAAAATAGTTGCGGGACGGCTCGAAGGAGGGTTAATAGAATGGTTATGGAATGCTAATTCTCGCCGTTGATACGACTTCGGTCTCCGGAAGCATAGCCCTGGCGCGCGATGCGGCGCTGCTGGGCGTGGTTTCGGTGCTCTCGCAGGAAGGTTTTTCCACCCGAATGTTTCGCGAGGTGGAGTTTCTCAACGTCGAGCTGGGGATTTCATTGAGCGATATAGACTTATATGCGGTGAATGCCGGGCCAGGGTCATTTACGGGATTGCGGGTGGGATTGACGGCGGTTAAGGCATGGGCCGAGGTGTATCGCAAGCCCATTGCGGCGGTCAGCGGATTGGCGGCCGTGGCGGCGCAGTTCTCGGTAACACGCGGTTTCGATGGTGATGGGGCCGGCGGGGGAACCGGCGATAGCCCTGGCGGGAATCGAAGCGAATACATCGTGCCCGTCGTGGATGCCCGGCGCGGTCAGATCTATGGCGGAGTTTATCGCCGGATTGCGAGCGGCCTCGAAGCTTGCGGCGAGGATTGTGTGATGGCGGCGAGCGAATTCTTGCGCGAAGTGCGGGATCGACTGGCTAGTGGCCCGGTAACGCCTGTGACATTTGTCACGCCCGATCAACATCTGTTGCAATCCGTGATTGCGGAATCCGAATTTTCCGGCTGCCGCCTGGAATTTGCGTCGCCTGTACTGGCGCCGTGGATCGCCGGCCTCGGGCTGGCGCAATCGCATCGGGGCGAACTGGTGGACGCTCTGCAACTGGAAGCCAACTACATCCGCCGCCCCGATGCGGAAAAAGGCGTGGAAAGCGACGCGAAAAAAGACGCGGAAAGCGGTACGGGGACGGAAGCGGGAATGGCTGGCGGGACGGGGCACCAACCGGCGGGAGGGGTCTCCTGAACATCCGCCGAATCGGGCCGAAGGACTACGCGGGAATCGCGGCGATTCAGGGGGCAAGTCCGCATGCTTCGCAATGGAGCATCTCGGACTATAAGGCGCTGTTGGCTGAAAGCGGCATCTACGGCGGATGGGTATCGCATGAAAACCATTCGGGGAAAGATAATCTGGTTGGGTTTATTGTGGTTCGCCGCGCCGCTGACGAACTAGAGGTCCTGAATCTGGCGGTGGCGCCGGAATGTCGCCGCCGGGGTGTCGCGGGATTGCTCCTGGCCGAGGCGGTGCGCGAAGGCCGCGATTTGGGCGCGCGGTCCGTCTGGCTGGAAGTCCGCGCCTCGAACGAAATAGCTTTAAAATTTTATAATGCGAGAGGTTTTCGCGTGGCGGGAGGGCGTCCCAAATACTATCGCAACCCCGATGATGATGCCGTGACGCTGACTGCCGCGATTGAGCCATGACGGAAGTAAGAGGGAAGGCCGCTGACCTGTCGTACAATGTGAAAATGTTTTTTAGGCATGGCCAAGCCGCATGGTAAAGGAAGGGTACAAGTTCTCCGTCGGCCCGCTGCTCCTGGGGGCGGCCGCGTTGGCATTCCATTGGGAGATTATCGGGGCTCTCCTGATTTTCCTGGGCCTGTTTGTTCTCTATTTCTTTCGAGATCCCGAGCGGCAAATTCCTGGGGGCGATAGTGACGTGGTGTCGCCGGCCGATGGCCGCGTGGTGGTGATTGCGGAAGAGCCATTCCACGGGCGGCCGGGAACGCGAATCTCAATTTTCCTGGCGGTGTGGAACGTTCACGTGCAGCGCGCCCCGCTGGCGGGGCGGATTTCCAGCGTTAACTACCGGCCGGGCCGTTTTTATGCGGCCATGCGCGCGCGGGCCAGCGAGGAAAACGAGCAGAATGTTTTTTGCCTGGAAACGGCGGCCGGCGAGATTATGTTCAAGCAAATTGCCGGGTGGATCGCGCGGCGGGTGGTTTCCTGGAAAAAGAGCGGAGACGTCGTGGCGCGCGGCGAGCGCGTGGGAATGATCCGGTTCGGCTCACGAGTGGACGTATGGCTGCCCGCCGGGGCCGAGATACGAATCCGAAAAGGGCAAAACCTGGCGGGCGGTTCCACGATTCTGGCGCGGTGGCCATGAACAGAATGGAAACTTTAAATGGCGATACTGAGGAATCGAACGGCCCGATGAAGCGCTTCCGACGGGGAATTTACCTGCTGCCCAGCGCCCTCACCGTCGCTAATTTGTTGTGCGGCTACTTCGCGATACTGGCCACGCTGAAGGGCAGCGCCGTGGATCTGGATCATGCGGCGCGCGCGATTGGCTGCGCGATATTGTTCGACATGCTCGATGGAAGGGTGGCGCGGGCGACGGGAACGAATTCGGAATTTGGCAAGGAGTTCGATTCTCTCGCCGACATCGTCAGCTTCGGAGTGGCCCCGGCTTTTCTCTCCTTCGCGTGGGGGGTGCGCGGTACTTTGCACAGCGGGTTGCCCCATGCCCATATGGCCTATCAGCTGGGATGGCTGGTGACTTTCGTATTTGTGATCTGCTGCGCATGGCGGCTGGCGCGGTTCAACGTGCATGGGGCGGGGCCGGTGGGCAGCTCGCGATATTTCGTTGGATTGCCCACGCCGGCGGCCGCCGCGGGGATCGCGGCCATGGTGCATGGGTTCTGGTCGCCGATACAGGATTGGCGAATATCGCTGCTGTGGCTTCTGGTGGTGCTGATACTGGCGCTGCTAATGGTCAGCACGGTGCGCTATACCAGCTTCAAAGAGGTGAGATGGAAGCGGAGGATGCCATCGGTGATGATCGTGCTGGTGGCTGTGATGCTGGCGGCGACATTTTATTATTCAGAGATGGTATTTCTCCTGCTGGCGGGCGCGTACCTGCTCCACGGCCCCGTCTTTCAATTTGTCCGGTTCATGCGCCATCGGCATGCCCGCGGCTCCGTTTCCGGAGCGGCTTAAGCTATGCCAAGACCCAGCGCCAAGCGGAATGCCATCGCGATTGTGGGAGCGGCAACGCTTCTCGGCAAGGAATTGAAAATGGTTCTGGAAGATCGCAATTTTCCAGGTCTGGATATTGACCTTTTCGACGAGGATTCCGAGGCTATCGGAGTCCTGGCGGAAGCGGCGGGCGAAGCCACCTTCGTGCGCGGGCTGGACGAAGAGGATTTTCATGGAATGGGAATTGTCTTCCTTGCCAGCAGCGGAGCGCGCGCGGCAACGAGCGCCGAATCAGCCGTCGCTTCGGGAGCCGCGGTTATTGATCTGAATCCGCGAGGGCCGCTGCTGGCCGATTCCCTGATTCGCATTCCCAATATTGAAAAGAGTTTTCCGGAACGTGCATTTACGCCGTCGGTTGCTACCGCCAATGGGGGCGCGCATTTATCGCCCATGGTGCGCGGCGTGCCGTCCGCGCCCGTAACGATTGCCATCACCCTTTCGACCGCGCTGGCCAAGTTGGCGCCGTCACGGATCGCCATCACTTTTTTCCCGCCGGTTTCCGAGCGCGGGCAGCCTGGGATTGACGAACTCGAGACCCAGACGACTCGCCTGCTGGCCCTCCAGCCAATCGTGCAGCCATTGTTTGACGCGCAAGTGGCCTTCAACCTGAATAGCCGCTTCGGCGCTGAGAGCAAGCATAACCTCGGGAAAACGCGCGACGAGGCGGCGTTCGAAATTTCGCGTTATCTTGGCGGCCAGGCGATTACCCCCGCCGTTCAATTTATTCAAGCGCCGGTATTTTACGGCTATGCATTTTCCGCGTTCGCCGATTTTGGACTGGCGACGGATGGAGCGGCGATTGCCGCGGCATTGAGGGAAGCCGGGATTAAGATTGAAAACGCCGCGGCCGCCGCTCCGACCAACATCAGCGTTGCCGATGATTCAGCCATACACATGGCTGCCCCCGCGAGCGATACGATCTCGCCAACAGCAATGTGGCTCTGGGGCGCGGTGGATCATTTCCGGATGGCCGCGGTGAGTGCGGTGCGCGTGGCGGAGAGCATTCTTGCGCAATAGGCTCGCCGCCGCGATGCTGTTATGGCTGGGCTGCCTGAGCGCGATTGGCTGCGGCTATCACGTGGCCGGGCGAAACTCGGCGTTTCCCTCCACCTGGACGACCATTGCGGTACCGGCGTTCGCAAATAAGACTTCGTATTACCGCATCGAACAGATCTTCACCGAGGCCACCATTCACGAGCTGCTCGCTCGAACAAAGTACCGGATTGTTCAGGATCCCGGCGCCGCCGACGGCGTACTGCACGGCGAAATTACCAAGCTNNGACCGCGCCTCTGCTGTTTAATCAGCAGACCGAGCAGGTGACTACCGTGCTGGTGACTGTCCACGCGAAAATCAGCCTGGTGGATCGTCAGACCCAAAAGACGCTGTATAAAAACGACGACGTGGTCCTGCGCGATGAATACCAGATTTCGAGTGACGTAAAAGCGTTCTTTCAGGAAGAAAATCCCGCCGTGCGGCGAATGGCCACGAATTTTGCGTCGCGCGCGGTAGCCGACCTGCTGGAGAATTTCTAGTGGAAGGCGNNCATTGTATTGCTCGGTTCGGACGTTTACCTCCGCGATTTGTGCTGCAACGCCATTGTGGAAACTTATGTTGCCGAGGCCGCTCGCGAGTGGGCGGTGGTTCGCGCGTCCGCCCGAGAAAATACCTGGGCGGAAATCGCGGAGCAGTCGCAGACATTGCCCATGCTGTCGCCCGTGCAGGTGCTGATTATTTCAGATTTGCGCGCGTGGGAGCGGTTGGGCGAGGAATCCGCGAAAGAGCTGGCCGAGGGGCTGGCCGCCTATTTGCAGGATCCCGCGCCGTGCACCGTGCTGGTATTCGAAGCCGACGCGCTGGATGAACGCCGCCGGCTGAAGAAAGCGCTTTCCGAACACGCCCTGATGGTTAAGCTGGAAGCCGGTGGCAGCGGCAGTGCGTCTTTGGCGGCGCGAATGGTTTCGGAGTTGGGAGCGCGGATTGAGCCGGGCGTGGCGGCCGAGCTGGCGGATATGTTCCCGGGAAATCTCGGACGAGTTCGCTCGGAGATGGAAAAGCTGGCGCTTTTCGCGGATGGCCGCCCGATTACGCGGGCGGATATCGAACTGCTCGTCGTCACCGAGCGAAAGTCCACAGTGTGGCAGCTTGCCGATATTCTCGCGGAAGGGAAGCGCGACCTGGCCATGCGTTTTCTCGATTCCGCATTGCGTGCGGGCGAGCAGCCCGCTCCGATTGTGGGCGCGCTGGCGTGGATGTACCGCAAGCTGATTGAGGCGCGCGAGCTTCCCGCTGGCGCGTCGAAATATGACGCTACGCGGCTCGGAATGAAACCGGAAACCGCGGAAATTGCCTTGCGCGCTTCACGGCGCATTCCGGCGGAAGCCCTGCGGCGAGGATTAGTGGCGCTCGCCGAGGCCGACAGCCGCCTGAAATCGGGAATCGCCCAGCCCCGCGCGGTTCTGGAATTTCTCATCGCCGAATTAACTTCCACGCGGTTGTCCTCTTCGCCATCCGCGCCCGCGCCGTCTTCCATTCGGTCTGCTTCCACTCCCTCTGCCGCGCGGCGGTAGTCCGCCACGCCGCTCCGCTCCGCTCCGCTATCCGGCGTGCTCTTCGCCGAATCCCGCTGTGAATCCGCAAGTGCGCCCTAAAAAAGCAAATGCCCCGCGTGAAGCAGCGGGGCAGGCAACCGAAGACCGTTTTGCTGGAATATTCTAGGCGGTTTTTTTGCTACGCAGGGAATTCAGCGCCAGGGTCAGCCGGGACTTGTAGCGGTTGGCGGTATTTTCCTTCAACGCGCCCTTGCGGATGGCCTTATCCACTTCGGAATGGGCGCCGGATAGCAGCTTGGCTGCTTCGTCGGCATTTCCAGTGGCCAATGCGGTGCGCATCTGCTTGATCGCGCCGCGGACGCGGCTGCGATCGGCGCGATTCATTTCGGTGTTGCGCGCGGACTTGCGGATATTCTTCAGCACAGATTTCGAGCGCTTCTTTTGCTTCGCGGGTGTGCCCTGCGGCATTCGTTCTCCTTGCGTAATTTCGGGATGAATAAGTGTATGCGACGGCGCGGAAACAAGTCAATCGCCGTCTGTGTATGATCGGCCCGCGTCTATGACGCGATGCTGGGAACGTATGATTTTTGGAGGGTTAGGTTCCGACCGGAACCCTAGTTTTTGGACCCTCAACCGTGCCTGGTTTCGGGAATGACCTCGCCCGGCCGGAAGAGCGGCCTGGCGGCCCTGCCACCGGCCTGCGCAGCGAGCTCGTTGATCGCTTCCAAATCGCCCCGGGAAAAGCCCACCGAGGACGCTTGCACCCCGCCTTCCCGCCCGATGAGGAAAATGCTGGGTACATTGGTGAGGCCGTAGGCATTGGAGGCGGGATACCCGTCTTCATCGGTCAGCGCCGTGAACGTGACGCCGTATTCCGCGCAAAAATCGCGAGTGTCGCGCGCATCGTCCTGCGAGACGGCCCAGAATTTTAACTTACCGCCGCCAAAGGTTTGATACATGCGTTCGAGGAAAGGGAAAGTGAACTGGCAGGTGGGGCAGCTTATCTTGAAAAAGGCCACCAGGACCGACCCTTCTCGCAACGCTTCTTGCAGCGAATAGCGCCCGTCGTCGATTCCGGTCAATTCAAATTGGGGCGCGCTTGCGCCAGCGGGGATTGCGCTCATGGCTGCCCTCTATGATAAGGCTGGGCGGCGCAATCCTTCAATTTACGTAACTACCGAGGCTGAGGAGACGACGGGCTAAGCATTGGGCGTCGGGGCGGACAGACCCCCATCCTACAATACAACTTTAATTGGAAGAGCCTGTCGGTCGCCGCCGCGCTCACCCTGTGGAATTTCTATTTCCGAATCTACGCGGGTGCGGTGAAGAAGGAACAGGTAGTGGACTTTCTGAAGTCCTTGGTGGGTCACTTGGACCTGCCGCTGCTAATCGTATGGGATCGTCTGCCAGCGCACCGCAGCAGGCTGGTGCAGGACTACATTGCCGGTCTGCAGGGCTGGATTGTTACTGCCTATCTGCCACCCTACGCGCCCGAATTGAACCCGGTCGAGTACATCTGGGGCTACTGGAAGCAGCACGAGCTGCCCAACGTCTGTCCCCGGGACTACTGGCAACTCAACGAGACCGCCCGACGAACGCTGCGCCGCATGCGCCGCCGCCCGCGACTGATTACCGCCTTCTGGCAGCAGGCTTTTTCATGACCAGAATGACCTTATATTATGCGCTGAGCCTTCAGAAGCAGATAGTCGAGATTTGTGTAGCCGCGGCCCCTTCTAAGAAGAGTCTTGATGTTGCCGTTGATGGCTTCCACCACACCGAAGCGTACTTTGGCGCGGCAGTAGTTCAGAATCCCGCCCAGGTGATCGACCAACATGTGGGCGCGTTTTTGAAAGGGTCCCAGCCGTTGCCATCGCAGTTCATCGATTCAGCTCTGCAAATAGCCCTGCGCGTCAACGAAAAATGCAGCCCTGCGAATTTTGCGGTGCGGGCCAAGCCAAGGATGCCAAAAACTATCCAAGATAGTTGGCCCCCCAAGCCGCTCTAGTAACAGAAAAATGACATTTGGCAGGCCCG
>PKXT01000297.1 GCA_003133505.1 Acidobacteriota bacterium | reverse complement strand
ATATCCGGGACAGTACACTAGAGCATTCATGGGAAAGCCTACAAATTTCGGTATCGGTCACCCGAGAGGGTTATCGGGCTGATGGAATTATGGTTTGCATAGGAGGGTACGGGTAGGCCATATACAATGCCGGAAAGGCGGCCTAGGATCACAAATGAGGCGAATGCCAACCCCCGTTTATGAAAACGTCACAACGGGAGCTACAATTTTCGGGATTCCTTGACTCACGGGAGAAATTTGTGCACGATGTAAGCCAAGTTGTAGAGGGCTATCCCTCAGGCATTCAGCTCATTGGGACCGGTTTACTGTTGATGAAGGACCAGCCTAGGCATCGTTTTATTCTCGGTATGCGTGTGGATTATACGACTTATCCAGACGCGACCCAGCGGGTGCTGGATTGGGCCAAAGCAGGCGAGCACCGGGCGATATCATTGGCCTG
Source organism: Acidobacteriota bacterium (assembly GCA_003133505.1). Lineage (GTDB taxonomy): Bacteria > Acidobacteriota > Terriglobia > Acidiferrales > UBA7541 > PALSA-278. The sequence continues at coordinate 6,246 of PKXT01000297.1, read as the reverse complement.
CGTCAATAATGTGATGGAATCACATAGCCGGCCGGAATTCCGTGCCCAAATGAATAGCTGCGACTTAGTAACGTCGGATGGGCAACCCCTGGCCTGGGCGCTGCGATTGATGGGAATTAAGGGCGCCACAAGGGTTTACGGGCCGGATTTGACCTTGTGGGTGTGTGAGGCGGCGGCGAAGGAGGGCGTGCCAATAGGCCTTTATGGCGGGACGCCGGAATCGCTGCGGGAATTTGTGAACTTTCTCAGGGGGCGTTACCCGGGCATACAAATCGCGTGCAGGATTGCGCCGGCGTTTCGTCCGCTGACGCAGGAAGAGGACGACGAATATACCCGGCAGATTGTGGATTCGGGCGCACGAATTCTGTTCGTGGGGATTGGCTGCCCCAAACAGGAAACGTGGATGGTGAAGCACCGGGAACGTATCCCGGCCGCGATTCTTTCCGTTGGGGCGGCCTTCGATTTTCATTCAGGGCGGGTCACGCAGGCACCACGCTGGATGATGAAATCGGGATTAGAATGGTTTTTCCGGCTGGTGGTGGAACCAAAGCGCCTGTGGAAACGGTATATTTTCCGGAATCCGGCATTCGTAGCATTGTTTACGTGGCAACTACTTACAACCTCCACGGAAGAAAATAGCTAACCTATGGATACCCCAACCGCAATTCATCCCGGCAACACCGCTGTGGAAGACGCGCGTGATGTATATACGGATCATCTAGCGGCGGACATTACCAAAGTTGACCTGAGCACCAATGACGATGAAATGCTTGAGCAGCTTTACGAAGCGGCTGCGGCACGGCTTCAGCGGCCATCAGTGCGCGTGCATCTATTCCTAAAACGGATGCTGGACATTGTGGGCGGGAGCCTGTTGATCTTCATTCTTTCCCCGGTGCTAATCGGGGCCGTGCTGGGGACAAAGTTGTTCTCCCCAGGTCCGGCTTTTTTCAAGCAGGGGCGATGGGCACTGAACGAAGGGCATTTTATGTGCTTGAAATACCGCTCGATGCACGTGGATCACGGGCAGCATTTGAATACGGACAAAGTGGCTGAGCTGGCGGAAAAAGGGATTCTGTTCAAGCATGAGCAGGATCCGCGGATTACGCCAGTGGGATCATTTTTGCGGAAAACGAGCATTGACGAATTGCCGCAGCTTTTCAATGTAGTGAAGGGAGATATGAGCCTGGTGGGGCCAAGGCCGCTGGTAACCTACATGCTGCAGCCGTTTCCGGCGCTGCGGCGGATACGCTGCCTGGTGCGCCCCGGCATTACCGGGCTGTGGCAAATCAACGATCGTTCCAATAACCTGAGTGCGCTACAGATGCAAAAATACGACATTGAATACGTGATGAACGTGAGCATCTGGTTCGACCTGAAAATGCTGCTCCAAACCCCCGGGGTGGTTTTCAAGGGCGTAGGGGCGCACTAGGGCGGATGCAAGCCGATTACGTTATTGTTGGTTCCGGCCTTACAGGCGCCACCCTGGCGCGAATGTTGACGGACGCGGGCCGGGAAGTGGCTGTCCTGGATCGCCGGCGTCATCTGGGCGGAAACGTCCACGACCACGAGCATGAAAGCGGTATTCGCATTCACACCTACGGCCCCCACTATTTCCGCACCGGTTCCGCGAGAATCTGGCGGTATGTAAATCGCTTTACAGAATTCGCCCCCTACGTGGCGTCATTACAAACGATTGTGGACGGGAAACTGGAAAACTGGCCCATCGCCGCGAGTTATATTCGCCGGGTAATCGGCGAGACGTGGGAGCCCTCCTTTCACGGCACGCCGACCAATTTTGAGGAAGCATCGCTGGCGATGATGCCGGAGCTGATTTACCGCAAGTTCGTAAAGGGTTATTCGGAAAAGCAGTGGGGAGTGCCGGCCGCAACGTTGAGCACGGGACTGGCGCGGCGTTTCGACGTTCGCGAGGATGACGATCCCCGCCTGATGAAGCAGGAGCACCAGGGCATTCCACGGAACGGATATGCCGCATTCATGGAGAACATGCTCAAGGGCATTGACGTGCAATTGAACCGCACGTACAAGCGGGAAGATCCTCAGGTTACGGCGCGAAAGCTGCTGGTATTTACCGGGCCGATTGACGAATTCTTTAATTACGACGAAGGCCGTCTGCGATACCGGACGCAGAGGCGCGAACATGTTTACATGCCCGATACGGATTCCTACCAACCGTGCGGCCAGGTAAATAACCCCGATCCAGGCGCTGGGCCACACATTCGCACGCTGGAATGGAAGCATATGATGCCCGCCGAACAATTAAGCGGAGTGCGGGGGACGGTGATTACACGGGAATGCACAGAGGATTCGGACGAACCCGATCGTCACGAATATCCCTTCCCCGATCAGGTGAACGCGGACCTCTATACCCGTTATCGCGAACGCGCTAACGCAATTCCCAAGCTATTGCTCTGCGGCCGTCTGGGTGAATACCGCTATTACGATATGGATCAGGCTATTGGCCGAGCGATGAGCCTGGGAGAAAGTATTTTGCGGGACGGAGCGCCTTCTGGACAAAATGGCAACCGGAAAACCGCTATCTCGGCGCTAGCGCCCGCCTGACGCAGGCACCGAGTCCCACCCTTTCCCACAAGTAGGGCGATGCTATCCAGGTCAGGGGTAGAATCCTGGCCAAAGGTTTTCCACAACAATGCACCGCGGTTTGGGTTAAATCATGGTGGATAGGCACGGCCGATTAGGTACACCCGGCATCGAACAAATTACAAATTCCCAGGAGGAAACCTATGACAAATCTGAAGGGGCTTAAGATGTTTGCGCTGATCGCGGTGACATCGGCTTTTGCTTTGACGGCGAACGCACAGAGCACGACTACGACGCCACCGTCTTCCGCGGCCACGCCGCCAGCCACCGATACAAATCATACGGGACAGCAGGAAAAGCAGAACCAACAGGACCGAATTGCTCAGGGAGTGAAGAGCGGTTCCTTAACGCCAGGTGAAGCTTCCAAACTCGAGGAACAGCAGCGCAACATGGGCCGTACGCTTGATGCCGAGCGGAAAGCCAATGGCGGCACTTTGACCCCGGCGGAAAAGCAAGCCGCGCATCAACATGCGCAGCAGATGTCCCGCGACATCCACCGAGACAAGCATAACGCCCGGCACGACTAAAAATTGTTAGACCGCGACACGAAAAGGCCGGAGGGCATACTGCCCTCCGGCCTTTTCGTGTGAATGCGACAGGGCCAGTTTGGATTACTGGGTCCGACGCTGCGAGCAACCGCGCCTGTTAACTACTGCGGCGTAGTATGGGCCTGGATTGGAATGCCAATGATGTCACCAGCCACAATGATTTCTACCCGGCGGTTGAGTTGGCGGCCCTGCGCCGTATCATTTGAGGCCACAGGCTGATCCTTGCCGAGACCGACCGCCGTTACGGAATCGGGCGGCACGCTCTGACCAATCAAGTAATCCCGAACCGCATTGGCCCGCTTTTCGGAAAGCTGCTGATTGAATTCATTGGTACCGACGCTGTCGGTATGCCCCTCAATCTGCAAAGTCAAACCGGGATGGGCGAGAATAATTCCGGAAAGCTTGGAAAGCTTTTCGCGAGCTGTGGGCTTGAGTTCATATTTTCCCGAGGCAAATAACACGTCAGCCATGTTCACAACCAAACCTCGCGCGGTTTCGCGAGTTTCTAGCACGGCATTCAACTGGGCGCGGAGTTGCTCACGAAGCTGCTGCTTTTCTTGCTCCGCCTGGGCAGCCTGCTGGCGGGCTTGCTGAGCCTGCGCGTCGGCCATTTGGGCCTGCTGCTGGGCCATTTTGGCTTGCTGGTCTGCGGCAGCGGCTTNNTGCGCGGCGGCGGCTTGCTGTTGTGCAGCGGCTTGGTCCTGTTCGGCCTGAGCCTTCTGGGCTTCGGCCTGGGCCCTCAACTGGGCCTGCTGAGTAGCCTCAGCCTGCTGGCGCTCTCGCAATTCCTGCTGCTCCTTTTTTTCGGTAATCAGGATGGCATCTTCAGCGGCCTCAGCAGCCTGCCGGGCGGATTGAATGACCATCTTTTTATTTTGCTTGGCAGCATAGGAACCTTCAGCTTGCTGCAACGCCTGCCTGGCTTTCTGAAACGAATCTGGCGCATAATGATCAGCCCCCTGCAATCGCGCGATCCGAACGGCGTTGCGGGCTTCGTAAAGCTCAAGCGGAACTTTGGGATTTAATACGACGGGAATTGCCATCGCAGAGTCCGTAGCGACAACATACTGGCCACGGGGAAGAAGCTCATATTTAGCCTGGATTTGCTCAATTGTGCCAATCGTATCGCGGCGAACCTGGTTTTCGGCGACCACGACATCGCTGGGTCGCGAAACGGAATAGAACGGCTCGGCGGTAACAATCAGTCCGAAAGACTGGAAACTGGTGCTGGTGGTCAAATTGCTCTTCCCGTCGTCGCTGACCAGCAATTCGCCAAGATTGTTGGCCCGGCCTTCCGGAGTGATGGCCCAGAGAACATAAGTGAGATAGCCCGAACCAAACTGGGTTGCTGGAGCCAAATTCTGGAGACGCGCGTTAATCTCGATACTTCCCTTCTTGCTGTTGATTTCCGCGCCGCCCTTAACCTGGGGCAGGAGGGGGGTCCCGATAATATTAATCGGCGTCGAACCGCTGCGGTGGGTATAATTCACGGCGACTGTACTGCGATAAACCGGCGTCACTTGATACAGAGGAACGACGTTGGAGTCCTGCGCTCGTGCGCACGGAACGGCCATCAAACCACAGGCCAGTAAACCAGTCGCCGCAGAAGCAAAACAAAGTGATTTCATTTTTTAAATATCTCCGAGTGAGTGACGTTGACATTATGCGGCCCATTATCCAGATGGATTGCCCCGTAAGCCGCAGCATAGTCTAGTATCTACAGGAACGAATATCTACCCATAAGGCAAACCATGTACTTTGCCCTATCGAATTTCGTACAACGTTGCTGGCACCTAAACCTAGCGTTTTCGCCAAAGGTCAGGCGCGCGGTCTCGCTTTGCTGAAGTGCTAATCGCGGATAACCCACAGGACCGGCTAATCAATTCGCCGGCGCGAGCGTGGCAGCGCGCAGATCGTCGACCTCTTGTTTAGTTTTGTTCCACCGACGGACGTTCTTTCCGGAAGAAACCAGCACGGGTGAAGGATTCGAATAAAAGTGGGAAATGTCGGCCCGTAATGCGGGAGTCACTCCGGCAAACTTGTGGTCCGCCAGCTTATCCATCAAGTCAGCGTAGGTCTTATCGGCTAGCGGGTATTCACCGCGCCAGGCAAGATTTCCCGTATCAAGATCTTCATTGGGGAGAATGAACTCATCTCCGGCCTGAAGCTGCTGGAGGGTTTCGCCGTAGCGCTGATGGACGGACTGAAAGCTTTGCAAAAACAGCGTCTCCATCTTCGGAAGAGGAGGCTTGAATGCCAGAGTCCTGAAAGGCCCTATCTTGGGGATTATACGCAGCAGCCATCCCAAGAATCGCGCGCGAAAGCCGGGCCGATCATAGACGCTTCCGTACTGCTGTTCGTAGTCCTTACGAGAAATCCTGAAGACGAATTTATTGCGTTGGACGCCGGGTGTGAGTTTCTGAATTTCCGCGCTCTTTTCGCTCCACGCCGCGCGAGTGGCATTGGGAATCAACTGAGCCACAGAATAGCGGTACGTGCCAATGGCAATGTCTTCGCTAAAAAACACATCCTTCATCTGAATGCCGTAGGTCTCCAGGAATGCGCGCTCCAGCAAAGGCTTGGCCACCTGAAAGCCAATGAAATCATGGTAGGCCTTGGGCAGATAAGCGCCGCCGGCCACTTGCACAACGTCAAAGGAAAACTCGACCAACACATGCTGTTTGGGGGCTTCGGCGTAGGTGACGTAATCTCCAAATTCCTGATGAAGCCGGGGATAACGCATGGGAACCGAGGGATTAATGGCCAGGGGATGGCCTACGGTGTCGGANNTGACGAAATCGCCCGTGCGGACGTAATGAAGAAGATCAGTGAACAAATGGCTGCCAAACGGGTAGTAGCCCATGTCTTGAATGATGCAACCTCCATAGGCATAGGCCCGGGCCTGCTGTAGCTGTTCGGCGGTCAGATTCGGAAAACGCTGGAGGATCAGGGGTCTGATGGCTGGTTCCCACAGTGAATCCACAATCGCCTCATGGCTCAAGACGGAATAGCTATGACTGACATTGGGAACGAGCAATAAAACGAGCAAGAGGCCCAGCAACCGCCTATTCCGCCGAAC
>PKXT01000202.1 GCA_003133505.1 Acidobacteriota bacterium | reverse complement strand
GCATCGTGAGCTTGGCAATGGCGCCATACCCGGAGGCGTTCATCGCTTCCAACATCAACTGATAAGCTTTGGCCCCTCCGTCATCAGGCGCGACATGGTAGGAAGCGTCAAAATACAGCGGATCGACTTCCTGCAATTTTACAAATTCAAGGATTTCCATCGTTCGCGCGGATTCGGGCTCAATCTTCTTGAGCTCGGCCTCGTCGAAAAGAACGTACTGGTCCTTCTCGTATTCGTACCCCTTAATGATTTCGGAACGTTCAACATTCCGGTTACAGGTGGGGCAAAAAATCGGCTGGCGAATGCGGGATTTGCAGTCTTTGTGGATTTGATTGAGGCTAACACGCTCGTTGCGAGCGGCAGTGGATAGCCGCACAGGTATCGTCACCAGCCCGAAGGTCAGGTAGCCCTTCCAAACAGAAGTCGCCATCGCTCAGTTACCTGACCACAGTATAGCAACAGAATTGGTAAAAAGCAGCCAAAATGTTACTTCCCGAAAACCTTCTCCACTTGCCCAACCTTCTTTTGCACCTTGCCGGCGACTTTTTCATCTTGGCCATCGGCTTCAAGATTAGGGTCGTTCGTTGCACGTCCCAACTTTTCCTTGACGTCTCCCTTCACTTCGTGGAATTTGCCCTTCACTTCGTCTTTGCTTCCCTGGCTCATGTCATCCTCCACTAACTGGTTGGAATTTGCCGGAGGTTCGTCCGCATCATCAGAATGACTCCGAAGCCGTATACCGGCCATCCGTAAATATATGTAATTGCGGTTGGCCGTTGCGGTATTGCCGTGTATGGGTTAGTGCAATGGAGCCCCGTGACCAACGTCGCGCTGCCGTTTAGTAGCATTGGTCGATCTGAGGTGAGGTATATGGCGTGGGGTGCCTAGGGTGTCGCTGCTGCCGCCATGGATATGGCGAGCTTCGATTCGGCGCCAAAGGGGGTTATCATGCCCGCTTGTAGCAACCCGAAGAATTCGACGGCGGGCAGAGGGGGGCTGAAGAGGTAGCCTTGCCCTTCGGGGCAACCCTGGGCCTGAAGGTAGGCCATCTGTTCGCTGGTCTCGATACCCTCGGCAACCACCAGTTACTGCTCTTGACACCAGATCAATAGGTGGCTACTTCGCGCTGATCGGAGGCTGCAATTGCCAACTGGCGGTTCCATTAATAGTCATGTGCCGGTGGGGCTGCGCCGATGGAAGAGATACGATTAAACCGGGCTGGAAGAACTCGTCAAGGCATCCAAAAAGTAACGCGGTGCTAATCCCTAGACAGTCGGAGAACGGTGGCTGACAAAGATTCTTTGCCGAAGCCGAACTTGCCAACCGCTGACAGGGAAGCTTCCAAGCCCCCGATCGCTCCCACGAATGGACGGAGTCCGGGTATTGGTCATAGCCACCCTGCATCGCACTCGAGGAGCCTACACGTCCCTCGATCTTGTATTGGGCGATGGCGCAAATCCGCTGGTTCCGGATAGCTATCCGAGGGAGCACACAACTTCAGGTTGACCCTTACGACTTCTGCTCGGCGAGTCTTGCCGCCTTACTGGATTTCTCGTGAGCTTCCTGCGAAGCCTTGAAGGCTTTCGCGGCGTGCTCGTTAGCCTGTTTGGAGTGCTCGTGTCCGCTCAGGTGATCCTCTTTTCCGTGGTGCGCGGCTGCGGCGCGATGAGCGTGGGCGGCTTGCTCGTGGAACTCAGCCGCTATTCGATGGGAATCATATGGCATGGTGTTCTCCTTTCACAACTATTCTAGCCCTGGGAACACTTATCTGGCGACTCCAGAGTCGAACCGGCTCACGCGTGATGTATACTTCCGCCGTTTCCGGAAGCGATGGCGCGTGTTGCGAGGCCCAATTTTGCCCGAACGAACCTCCTAAATACCTGGCAAAATTTGCCTGATAAAATTATTATGAGATCTCCTAGCGGCCAAAACACGGACGATACACTTACCCTCGCCGCGATAGGTGTCTTGACGATCATCGCGGAGATGCTTATCCACGAAGGCGGCGGCCACGGGGGCGTGTGCATCTCGACCGGCGGCCGCGTGACAGTTTTAACCGCGCTCGACGAATACTGCANNTTCTCGCCGGTGGTCTGTCGTGGCTGACCTTGGGCAGGATGCTTTTCAGTCGGACTGACAGAACACGAATACACCTGCGCTATTTTCTGTGGCTTAGTATGGCTTACAACCTGCTCAAGGCGGCGGAATACATGCCCTATTCGGTGCTGACGGGCTTCGGCGACTTGGGCTGCCGTTGTCCGCGTACTTTCCCCGGCTCTTCCTTGGAAATGGGCGCTGCCGCTACTAGGCGCCGCACTATACATCTTGTTCCTGCGTGCGTTGCGCACTGAAATGGGCGCATTCATCTTCACCAGTGAACCTGGGTGGCGAAAGCGGGCATGGCGGCTGGTACTGACGCTTTATTTTGCAGCAGGCGTAGCGGCATGTGTTGCCGGTGCGCTTAGCCCGCGTGGCCAGTTCGGCTTGAAAAAAGAACTCATAGTCGGCGCATCTATTGCGTTTGGTGCGGCGTTGGGGCTTCTTCGATTGCCAAGGCTGCTGGCACGCTACGCCGCGAAGAATGCGGTTCATCTCCGTTCCGATAAAATGTCAGGCGTCTCGAACGCTCGCTCTCCCCGCATTACACGAACCCTGGGCTGGATCTTTGCGGCAGGTTTGGCGCTCGCCATCTTTCTCACCATCATTGCGCCGGGGCTGCGGTTTAATCAGTAGGAAATCCGCAATATCCTTGCGAAGTATTAGCTTGGGTAGAAATCTTTTTGTTCTGGGAGGTTGGAATGGACCAAGTCTTGCGTCATGGGACAACTCAGCGGAATTGGATCGGTCGCGTGCTACGTGATCGCACTGTGCAGATCGGCATTGCTGTGTGGATTGTGTTTTCCGCCGCAATTCCATTCCTGGCTCACGGCGTAATTCCATTCGATCAGCCGTGGGCGGCGGCAGCATCGTATCAAGCGCGCGTGATGGGCGAAATCATCGGTCCCGCGCTGGCGTTCATTTTTATCTTTGTCGCGTGGGCGCTAACTCGCCGTCGGGCCAGGGTGGACGTTGCCACTCGCGCACCAGAATGCGCTATTGCCATGTGGGAAACAATCGGCCTGCTGATCTATGGCGCGATTGTGCTCATTGGAGGAGAATTCGCCGGCCGCCTGGTGGGAACCCATGGGATTGGGCTGCACGTGGCCGGCAGCATGGAAGGGCTAAGCGATACTGTGCTGCCTCGCGAAGCGGTGGCCTGGATGATATATAACTTCATTTTTTATGCGGTTTTGCCGTACTGGTTTTTCCGCCGCCGCGGATATTCCAACGAGGCGCTATGCCTGCATTCCAGCAATCCTCTCAATGACGCAATCGTTATCGGGGTTGTTCTCGCAATAGGATTGGCCGCCGATCTTCCCCACGGGATGATCTGGAAACTGACGGCGCACCAACTCACCGCTGGGGCACTCTACGCGTTTATTCTTTCACTCTTCGGAACAGGCCTGCCTATCATGATTTTCCTTACTTCCATTCTCGTGCCGCGCTACAAGAAGCTCACTGGCTCGACCGCAGGAACCGCGGTGCTGGGAGGGTTTACTTACGCGTCGCTGCACCTCACCGAATATTGGACCCGCTACGATTCCTTCGGCCACGGCGCGCTTTCGGTCATTTTTATCGTTCTGTTTTTTGGCGGCCCCGGCATGGTGAAGTCCTATCTCACCCAGCGCACCGGCAACGCCTGGGTACACCTGTGGGGATATCACGCCATCTGGCCCCATGTTACCGCCGACACGCCAGTCTTCGTGCAGATATTCGGCATTAAGTGACCGCAAGACACAGGCACGCTCCGGCCTGAACCGTAGCAATGGTGCGCAAATGCGCGGGGAACAGGGTGACGCTTTGCCTAGACCTGCTTGCCGGTGATAAATTTCATGGCGGCCGAGTTCATGCAATAGCGAAGATGAGTGGGCGGGGGCCCGTCGTCAAAGACGTGGCCGAGGTGGGCGTCGCACAGCATGCAGCGAACTTCCGTGCGCGTCATTGCGATGCTGATGTCGGAGCGCTCGACCACATTTTGCTTCGCGATGGGCTGCCAAAAGCTGGGCCAGCCAGTTCCGGAATCGAATTTGGTCTTCGAGGTGTACAGCGCATTGGAACAGCAGATACATCGGTAAATCCCGGCGGTAAAAATGGCATCATAATCATTGCGGAACGGTTCCTCGGTCCCTTCCTCGCGGGTTACGTAATACTGCAGTTTGTTTAGCTGCGACTTCCATTCGGAGCTGGATTTCACCACTTTCTGGCGCTGAATGGGGCCTTTGCTTTGGCCATCATCGCTGAAGTCCACGATTGTGACGGTTCCGGAAGCGCCGATGGGAGATGCATCCGCATCAATGCTGCGTCCATGGAAATGAGCCGTCGCGGCAATCACTCCCACGGTAACCGCGGCAATGATTCCGCCACTGGTCAAGCCAAAAAACTGGCGGCGCGTGGGTAGGGGTGTGAAGTCAGGATCGCGTCCAACGCCCAAAGTGGGTGTCACGCTACTACGTGGAGTTTTTTTCTCGTCGGCCAAGCTGTTTTCTCCCTGCGAAAGGTGCAAAATATCGCTGGCGTAAGTGCTATGTGAACTTTGTTCTACACGTATTGTACGCGGCCAACTCGGCCTTTTAGATGTTCCGCCGCGAAACGCCATTAGCACTGTGGAATGAATTCCATCCAGGATGGCACGGGTGCGCTCACTGGCCGCCTTATAGTAGGATGCCGCTTGGACGAAATTGATTCGCGGGTAATTCTGCAACTTTACGCGCTTGCATTCCGTAGTTTATGACCGGAGGCATTTTGATGAGAAACCGATTGGCAATGAAAGCCGGAGGGCGGGCGACTGCGATTGCCGGAACGGGGGCCGTATTAGCCGCCTGTCTGGCGGTAGTGGCCGGGATGTCGGCCTGCAATATGCACAACGGCATTTTTGAGGAGCCGCAAACGAAGGCCCAATCCGTGCCCCTTGGCGATATTAAATCGGCGAGCGTTCATCTGGAAATGGCTGCAGGCACTCTCAATGTTCATGGGGGCGCAACGGGATTGATGGATGGCAATTTCACCTATTCGGGACATGCCTGGGAGCCGCAGGTGAAGTTCTCCGGATCCGGCGACAATGGTGAACTGGATATTAATGAGTCCCGGGAGGGCAATAATCACGTAACCACAGGCCATAGCCGCAATCGGTGGGACGTCGCGCTGAATGACACCGTTCCCATCGAGCTCCACACTGAATTGGGAGCGGGCAATTCCGATCTGTCGCTGGCCAGCCTCTCGCTCAAGAGTCTTCACGTGGAGGTGGGTGCCGGCGAGGGAGTGATTGACCTCACCGGCAACTGGAATCACGACGTGGACGTGCAGGTGGAAGGCGGCGTCGGGAAAGCCACCATCAAGCTTCCGCGGGGCATGGGCGTGCGCGCAACCGTGGAAGGCGGCATCGGCTCAGTACNNGGCGACGACTACGTCAATGACGCCTACGGCAGATCGCATGCTACGATTAATGTGAAGGTGGAAGGCGGAGTCGGCACGATAAATCTGGAATTGGCCGGCGGACCGACCGTTTGGTCGCATTTGTCAGGCTCTTCGTCCGGCTAGTCGGACGAAGACTCTGACGCCGTCGCGCGCTGCGTTCCAATGGAGCGCAGCTCAAGAGTAGGCTGAAAGATTAAGCCAATGGCGAGTTGCAGTCCCAGCGTAAACAAAAATACAAGTACCAGACATAAAATAAACAGTCTAATGACGTTTTCGATCGGGCTCAGGCGCGCCACGATTACCGCCAGGATTACTCCCGCCCAGTGCAACCANNACGCTTTGCACGCAAACTCGCTGCCCGCGCGAACGCCTGCTCGCTGAATCACCGCCCCGCATGAAGGACAGAAATACCAAAACCTCCAGAAAAACAAGCGTAACCCCGCCGTCATCTCGGAAACATTTTCATTTTGTCAGGACCGGAAGCGGGCGTAGTAGAGGATGCCGGCGACAGACTTAGCGTCCATGATGCGCCCGGCGCGAACCCAGCGCAGCAGTTCGGCTAGCGTGAACTGGCGGGTGGTGATGCGTTCGTCTTTGTCGGGCACGGCGGGATCGTGCCGCAACCCATCGGCTACATAGACGATCATGCGCTCGGTCACAAACCCGGGCGTGGGATACATTGCCAGCAATTTGCGGAGCCGCCCCGCGCGAAAACCGGTTTCTTCCCGCAATTCGCGCTGAGCAGCTTTCAACCACGATTCGCCGGGCTCTTTGCGGCCCGCGCATAGTTCCCACAAAAAGCGTCCCGCGGCATGACGGTACTGCCGGACCATCAGAATCCGCCCATCTGGAAATACCGGCAGCACCACTACCGAACCTTGGTGGGTTACAACGTCGCGCGATACCGAGACGCCGCCCGGCTCAATCACACGGTCCCGGCGCACACCAAATACCCGCCCCTGATATAGCGTCTTGCTGGAAATTAACTTTTCGCTGTCCGCCATGGGTCGCCTTGTGTATTAGCCCCTCATCACTGATTGTACCTGCGCGCGTTTACACCGAAATTATTGATTTTGGGGCGTAAAGTCCCCTCAGCCAGTTTGGTCACGAGTTCGTGGTCGGTGGGAAGAAAATCAACGCCGGGCAGCTCGGCATACTCCACCCAACGGATTTTCTGAAAGATCATATTGCGCACTGATTGTGGTGTTGCGAAAGCCGAGAAAAAGATCAGCTCCAGTTCGTCGCGTATCTCGGGATTACCGAACCTCGTCCGGTAAATTTCCTCCCCAATCGCGCAATCAGCGCCCAGTTCTTCACGCAACTCGCGGGCAAGAGCTCCCTGCAGAGTTTCTCCGGGTTCTACTTTGCCACCGGGGAATTCCCATTTGAGCGCGTAACGATCTTCCTCGTGCCGCTGGCAGATCAGCACTCGATCATCGAATTCGATGATGCCAGCTACTACCGTCGGCACCAGTAACCCCCTTTTTAACTGACACTATGCGGGTTGCGCCACAGCACCCAAAACACACACACTCGGAAGACTGAGTGTCCCTGCCACGCAATCATGCGCCATGTAGTGCCCGATATAGTGCCTCTGCGCCCTGGAGCAGTGGAGGCCCCGGCGTATTCAGCAACTCGTCTCGAATCACAACCACTTGCCGATTCTTCACCGCGGGAACGCGCCGCCAGGCATTATTCGCTAACGCGGATTGCGGGTTGGCCCGATCGCCGGTCGCTGTCCACGCCAGGACAATTACGTCCGGCTTGGCTCGTGCCACCTGCCCATCCGACACGCGCTGGCCGCAAGGTACGGCCAGCCGACCTCCGGCGATTCTCACCAGTTCTCCAACCCAGGGCGGAGAACTGGTGCGCGGGTTCGACCACGCCTCACAATATACCCGCGGTTTTAATTTCTTGCGACTGGCGCGTTGCTCAATTTCCGCGAACGTTTTCTCCATTTGGTGGATTAGCGCCGCCGACTCTTTCACCCGATTGACCAAACGGCCCAGGAATTCGACATCGCGGAAAATATTTTGCAGGGAGCGGGGATTCAAGGCAATGAAGGTGGCCGGCAGGGTCAGAAGTTTCCCCACAACTTCGGTGCGCAACGGCACCGAACCAAGGATATAGTCCGGCCGCAAGCGCGAAATCGTTTGGACGTCATCCGCATCTCTACGGTGTGCTTTGGCCGCCACATTGCCAGCTCTGCCTGAATCGCTCAATGCCCAACAATCACCCAGTTGAGGCAGGCTGCCCACGTCGGCGACGTCTTTGCACCACCGGCTCACTCCCACAAGAGCCTTGCGCGCGTCCAGCGCCACAAGGATCGACGTTGCGTTCGGCGCAAGAGACACAATGCGCGGGTAGGAGGATCGTCGCGCGATTTTGGATACATGCGAGCGAGTCGCTGAGGCCCTGGTCCCCGCAGCGTGCGCGAAGAGCTTTTTCACATTGCCATTCTAGCTATCTCCGCGCAGCGGGGCCATCTCCCACATAGATTGAGGTGCCAGACGACGACTGGGCCGATGAAGTGCCCGCTAGTGTTAGAATTTTCTAGACCAATCCCTATGTTTAGCGAAGCAGTTCTCGATCATTTTCACAACCCACGGAATTCGGGCGAGCTTTCCGGAGTATCGGCGACGGTCGAAGTCACCAATCCCGTTTGCGGTGACGTTCTCCGTCTTGCCGTCCGTATAACCGATGGGCGCGTCGCCGAGGTTCGCTTCAAGGCTCAGGGGTGTGTTACCGCCATCGCCTCCGCTTCCGCATTGACGGAGATGATGCGCGGTGGTTCGCTGGAAGATTTGCGCGGAATCACTGCGGAACAAATTGCTGATGCGCTCGGTGGCTTGCCGCCCGCCTCCGCTCACGGCAGCCAGCTTGCCACTGACGCTCTTAGGGCCCTTATTGCGCGGCTTGGCGATCCCAAGTAATCGGTTCTGAAATTTGCTTATGCTAACGATCGAGCGTTTGCTGTTGCGCGAATGGCGCGATTCCGACCGGGAGCCATTTGCCGCCCTGAACGCCGATCCGCGCGTGATGGAGTTCATGCCCCACACATTGTCGCGCGAGAAAAGCGATCGCTCAGCGGACCGGATTCAATCTCATTTTGACCAGCACGGATTTGGCCTATTCGCCGTGGAGCTGGGCGCGACCGAAGAGTTTATCGGTTACATCGGGCTCGCAACCCCGAGCTTTCAAGCGCAGTTCACTCCTTGTGTGGAAGTCGGCTGGAGGGTAGCCTTTCGACATTGGGGCAGGGGACTGGCGACCGAAGGCGCTCGCGAAGCCCTTCGTTATGGTTTCGGAACGTCAAAGCTGACCGAAATTGTGTCATTCACTGTTCCCGCCAATATTTCTTCGCGCCGGGTGATGGAGAAGATTGGAATGATGCACAATCCCGTCGATGATTTCGATCATCCCGGTTTACCAATGGGCAATCCTTTGCGTAAGCATGTGTTGTATCGCCTACGTTCCCGGGATTGGAAAGCTGGCGCCGTAAGTTAGGACGATCCGCCCATCGCCCTCCGCAATTTCTCGGGATCGTTTAGATTCAAAATCACGCCTTCCTCATCCGTAGGGACTTCCACCGTAGCGTCCCGATGGGCGCGAACCACAGCTCGCGCTCCGATCTCTACATCGGCCGCCAGCAATTCGTCGTAAAGCGTGGCGCGGAAAATCAGCGGATGGCCGCGTTCCCCCTCGTACACGGGCAGAACAATCGCGCCACCGCTGAAATCAAATGCCGCGATGAGTTTTTCCACCAGGGCCGAGGACACCAGCGGATGATCCACCGGACAGACGATCGCGCCCTCGGTTCCCTTTGGTAAACTTCGCAACCCCGCTTGCAGAGACGAAAGCTGCCCGCGCCGCCATTCTGGATTCACAACCAGTGTTTCGCATGGAAGTGAAACACGCGCGCGAATTTCCTCGGCGGCCGCGCCCACCACCACGCGCTGGCATCCCACGCGCGGATGCCGCGTGACCTCCAACAGAGTTTCTAGAAACGTGCGGCTGCGGATTTCCAGCAGCGCTTTAGGCCGGCCCATCCGGCGCGATTCGCCGCCGGCCAGGACAATCGCGGCGAGCATTTCCATTTACTTCTTTGCGGGAATTGAATCCACAGAAACCGAATCCGTGTGGACGGATGTTGTGGACAGGAAACTGCCTGAAGACTTTGCGTTGCGCTCCAGCTTCATGTGCCGCAGATCCGCGTTTTCAGTCGCGTTGCGGCGAACCGCGATCAATTCCGCCGTTATGGACACGGCGATTTCCTCCGGCGTCAGCGCGCCAATCTCCAGCCCCACCGGCGCATGCACGCGCTCCAGTCTTTCGCCAGGCACTCCCTGGTTTTCGAGGGCCTTGTAAATCTCAATCACTTTGCGGCGGCTGCCGATCATGCCGATATACCGCGCCAGGGTGGCAATCGCCCATTCCAGCACGCGCATATCTTCTTTGTGCCCGCGCGTAACAATCACAATGTAGGTAGCCGCGCACGGATGCAGCCTCTCGAACGCATTCTCATAGCTGGTAAAGATGTCCATGGCCATCGGAAATCGGCTGGCGTTTGCAAACGTTTCGCGGTCATCCACCACGCCAATCGCAAAGCCAGCCAAGTGCGCGGTGCGCGCCAACGCGAGGGAAACATGGCCGCCGCCGAAAATATAAAGTCGTGGCTGCGGCAAAATCGGCTCTACAAAAATCTCCAGCGTGCCGCCGCAAATCAGTCCAGCGTCATAGCCCGCTTCATGGTTTAGGTTGAAGATCATTTTGCGCGAACGCTCGCTTCGAATTACGTCCTGAGCCGCGGCCCAAACATCGGCCTCGACGCACCCGCCCCCAATCATGCCCGCGATTGACCCATCTCCTCGCACCAGCATCCGCGAACTTTCGTGGCTGGGAATCGAGCCGCTCACGTGGACAATCGTCGCCAAGGCACCGTGTTCTCCGGCCCGGCGCATTCTCACGATCTCTTCAAACAGGTCCATATCGCTCTTCGCCTCCGCGAGTCGTAGGTTTAATTTACCGGCGTCGCCGAAGGCGGTGGCGCTGGGGGTGGGGGCAGCGGCGACGGCAACGGTTGCAGTTCAACCACGCTCTGCAATGGGCCATGCCATTGTTCCAGCACCTCTGCAATCACCGGCGCGATATTGGTGTTAAAAAAATTTCGCGCGACTACCACGTAAGGATCGTTCTCGTCGAGTGTGTCCGGCCAATCTAGGGCCAGTATGGCGCTCGAGTTCAGGCGGAAGGTGATGAAGGGCCGGTAGGATGTGTCGCCACGTTTTTGGCCGGTTTGTTTAGCCGCCTCGCTGGTGGAAAAAAATGGCGACGTTTCCCTGCCGTAGAGCACCTTGTAGCCTATAGAGTTATCGGGAAATTCGCGATCCTTCTGGTGAGGATCGAGCGATCCCGAATAAGAAATCCAATGCTTCCCAACTATCGCTTTGTCCCTGGCTCCGAAGACGATGATCGTCACCCGCGATTGATATTTTGGTTTTCGCGCCAGCGTTTCAAAAACCAGCGCAAAGAAATCCACCACCGAGATCAGCCACGTTTCAATAACCACCGATGCGTACTGGTTGGTGGATGCGCCCTGGCCGATGCTGAGAAGGCGATTTTTTTCATCCATCATCATGCGTGAAAAATTTTCCCGCCATGCCGTCACCGCCGACAGCAAACGCTGCTGATCGTCCAGATTCAACCGCTCCCGGACGCCCTTTAACCCCGCCACCTGAAATTCCAATATGGTGCGCCCCTGCGGCGTACTCGCTGCAAATGAAAAACCCAGATAAACCAGCCAACCCAGGAAGGCGCCCACTACTGAACCAACGAATCCCACCACCAGCAGGTCTTGCTGGCCCTTCATAAGGCCGGCGAGCCCTCCAATAGAAGTGCCCGCAACGGCGCCCAGTGTGCCGTTCTTCAATCGCTCGTTTTGCTCATCGCCCATTACTGACGCGGTGAATGTCGCCAGCGCGGAGCCACCCGAAACGAGCCAGGCTAAAGTTTGAGGAGTCACGATAGATTGACCGTCGAGCATTCTTCCTCCTGCAACTCCACCTGCACAATCTCCCGCGGAATTGCGGCAAGCTGGCCGCAGCTAGCTTGCACATCGAGGCCATCGCCCACGAATACTTTATGAGCCGCCCCCATCAAAGCCAACATGCTGGAGAATTGCAGGATCTCTTTCATCGAGGCCGGGACCAAATGAGCGGGAAGCCCGGCTATTGTGTTCAATTGCGAAATCTTTATGTAGAAGGCCTCTTTGTCGAGGCGCGCAAGCCATCGGGCATCTTCTGGCGAGTCGTTGATTCCTTTTATCAGCACATAATTAACGAACACCTGGTCCCCAGTCACGTCGTGATACTTCCGCGCAGCGGACAATAGCTTGCTGATTGTCTCCGGGGCATTTGGAATTAGAGTTCGCCGCGTTTCATCATTCGTTGCGTGCAGTGAAATCTGCAGATGGATGGGAGGAGCGATGGGCATCTCGCGTATGAGGGCATGAATCCGATCCGCAGGCCCGGCGGTGGAAACTGAGACTCTTGTGATTTCCGGATATCGGCTCCCGATTTCCCTAACCGCTTTCAAAACGTTCTTCAGGTTGGCCAGCGGCTCGCCCATTCCCATGAAGGAAACTTCAAAACCTTCTAATAATATTCGTGGACCATACTGATCTTCGAGGATCGTGGTGACTTCAGAGAGCATCTCGCGCGCAGTAAGGTTTCGGAAGAAAGGCATTTCGGCAGTCGAGCAAAACTGGCATCGAACCGCGCATCCAAGCTGGGTGGAAATACAGGCGATGTTAGGCCGTTCACGCCCGGGAACCATGAAGAACGCCGACTCCATCCGAAGGTTGCTCTCCAGAGGAAAGGAGTACTTGCAGCTCCCGTCCTGAGAAATGATCCTTGTGGGTAGCATCCCGCACTTAATCCTAAGCCTCGGAGGAGTATGAATCAAGCAAAGAGACAGCGGGCGCGCCGATTTGCGCCGGGCGAGTCAAGGTGGGAAAATAATTGGGTACAGTGCCGTAACGGACCCATGTCCATTCAACTCACCGAATCAGCGACA
>PKXT01000071.1 GCA_003133505.1 Acidobacteriota bacterium | reverse complement strand
GTTGAAATCGCCTACGGCAACCGATTGAGGATTATCGCCCGTCGCAGGAGACGAGGCTAGGCTGAAATTACCCGTGCCGTCCCCAAGAAGTATGGAAAGCGTATTGCTGTTAAGGTTGGCGACCGCTAGATCCACCTTGCCATCCCCATTGAAGTCACCCACAGCTACCGAATGCGGTTCCTCACCCACTGCGGGAGACGAGGCCAAGGTGAAGTTGCCCGCGCCATCCCCCCAGCAGAATCGAGATCGTGTTGCTGGCATAGTTGGCGACCGCCAAATCGAGTTTGCCGTCTCCGTTGAAATCCGCCGTTGCTACGGAAACCGGTTCCGTACCCGTCTGTGGAGACGCACCCAGACTGAAAGCGGCTGAGGACGTGGGCAAAGTAATTGGCAAGAAAACGACGTTTGAGGTGCCACTGGTGGGTGCGGGATTCACGACGGTGATTGATGCAGTACCGGCGACGGCAATGTCGGCGGCGGTGATGGAAGCGGTGAGCTGAGACCTGCTGATAAAGACCGTTGTCCGCAGGCCGCCGTTCCAGTTCACTACCGACTTGGAGACGAAGCCGGTGCCATTCAGAGTTAGCGTAAACGCGGGACCACCCGGCGCGACGGCGTCCGGCACCAGCGGTTGGTTGATCAGCGGTACGGGCTTGGCATTCGCCATTGCGGAAGAAGCCAAGCCCATCAATGCGACCGTCATTAGCAGGGCCTTTGGAACACCGCTTACTCTCATTAACATTGATCTTTTCCTTTCGCTCGGCTGCCTCGCGGAAAATGCATCATCAAATGGTGGAAGCGTGTGCTAACGCTACCCGCTGGCTGGTTAACCGTCAAGAATATTCGAAGCGAGAACCTCGGTAAGATCGTAGCAACGGACGCCCCGCTTGCGCGTGGGGGCGTTTGTGCTCTACAGTCGAACGCGCAGAAAACTCTCAAATACCGGCGCACGGGGCATCGTATGCGACGTGACGCTTCGACGAAGCACCGCAAACGCGGCGCAAGAGATTCGCGCAAATAGCTAATGACATCCGATCCGCATGGCTTCAACAGGGCAAACGAACGACGACAGTCCGAAGAATTGAGCGCGCCGGAATCGAATCCGCCCCAATCGAATGCAGCGCAATCCGGCTCAGACCGGCCGGAAACATCCGGACCGGACGCGGAAGCAACCAGACTGAGCGCGGAAACGCCGGGAACAGACACGTCCGGCGCAACTGCGCCGGGCGCCATCTCTGAAACGGACGTGCCGCCGTCCGCGCTGCACCCGCCCGAACACATGGGGCCAGCCGCAGACACAATTCCCTCAGCAGCGCCCTGGCAGGCTCATTATTCACCATCGGAGTGGCAAGGCCGGCCCATAGCTATCCAGCCGGACTTGGATGTCCCGTGGGGCGCGAAAGAAATTGCGCTGTTAGTGGTTTATGGGGTGCTGCTGATTTTGGTGGCGACGCTGATTATTTCGCTTGCTCTATGGGCTGCGGGCGTAACTCACGAATTCGGACCGCGAGGTCCGCGGGAGACATCGATTTTCCTATTGGTGAATCAGCCCATACTTTTTGCCGGAATATTGTTATATCTCTATTGGCGCATTCATTTGCGCTACGGGGAGCCATTTTGGCGGACGCTCCAATGGAAGCCGCTGACCCCCATTAACATGCCCCCTTGGGCGGCCTATCTTAGCTGCATTGGAGGGGGCTGCGCGATGGCCGTGGCGGTTGAGGCCGCCTCGCAGCATTTGGGCAAAAACGTCAATATGCCCATCGAAACGTTCTTTAAGACGCGCGATACGGCGTTGATATTGATGGTGATGAGCGTGGTGCTGGCTCCCTTGTTTGAGGAAACCGTTTTCCGCGGCTTTCTATATCCGGTCCTGGCGCGCGCGTGGGGAATGGCCGGGGGAATCGTGGCAACCGGAATAGTTTTTGGCTTGATGCACTCGCAGCAGCTCGGAGGCAGCAAGTCCCACATTGCTCTGCTGATTTTGGTGGGCATTACGCTTACGTGGGTGCGAGCCGGGACGCGTAGCGTGCTGGCGTCGTTTCTGGTGCATATCAGCTACAACGGCTTTCTCACGGCCGGATTCATCGCTTCGGGTGCGTTCCGGCACCTGCCTCCGCGCTAAATCGCAACAAGCTCTGCCGTTGCTAAGTCACGTAGCAAACCGAACTTCGCAGTCCACGATATGATGAATTTATGCCAGAAGAACTTGTAAACGCCGTGGAACCGATCCAATGGACGCCAGAGGGCGTGGTGATGCTGGACCAGCGCCTGCTGCCACATCAGGTGGTCTATCACACCTACACCAATCATGCCGAAGTGGCCGCGGCGATACGCGACATGGTGATCCGGGGCGCGCCGGCGATTGGCGTGGCGGCGGCGATGGGTATCGCGCTCGGAGTGGAACGTTCACACGCAAAAACACTGGAAGAATTGGAGAGAGAATTCGAGTCTATTTGCGAAGGGATGGGCCGCACGCGGCCTACGGCGGTGGACCTCTTCTGGGCCATAGCGCGGTTTCGGCGGCGTTTCACCGAACTGGCCGGTCAATCACAGCGCCAGGGACATCCCGGCTCGCTCGATACGATTCGGCGGGGAATGGTGGATGAAGCGCTGCAAGTTCATGAAGAACGACGCGCCGCAGACAAGGCCATCGGCGCCTTTGGCGCGGCGCTATTGCCCAGGGATGGCCGGGTAATGACGCAATGCAATGCGGGCGCATTGGCCACGGCCGGAATCGGCACGGCGCTGGGGGTGATACGGACGGCCTTCGCACAGGGCAGTCTCCTCAATGTGCTGGTTCCAGAGACACGGCCCTATCTGCAGGGCGCGCGGCTCACTGCGTGGGAATTGCAACAGGAAGGAATACCGCTGACGCTGATTACCGATAACATGGTAGGCCATTTTCTGAAGACCGGCGAAGTGGGGTCCGTGGTAGTGGGCGCGGACCGCATTGCCGCAAATGGCGATACCGCGAATAAAATTGGGACGTACCCTATGGCCGTGCTCGCGCGGGAGCACGGCGTTCCCTTCTACGTGGCCGCACCTATTTCCACGCTGGATCTCTCGATTCCTTCAGGGGCGCAGATTCCGATCGAACAGCGCGCACAGGAGGAAGTGACTCACCTGGCGGGTGTGCGGGTGGCGGCCGATGTGCCAGCGGCGCATCCGGCGTTTGATGTGACGCCCGCCGCGCTGATTGCCGCCATTATTACAGAGCGCGGGGTGGCCCGCCAGCCCTATGAAAGCGCGCTGCGGGACCTCGCCGGACCGAAAAAATCACGCTAATTGTAATCTGAAAGCCATACAGCGGCTCGCGCGCAGACTACATTCGCGTCAGACGGAAAGTCTCGGTCATCGCAGCCTTTTGATTCTTGTAAAACGTCCACGTCTGGGTCACATGGTTCGCATCCACGAAATCAATTTCCACATGCTGCATGTGGCCATCATCCGCGCTCTTTAGATTCGTGGCATCCACGTAATTAAAAACGAGTTTGTGGGCGTTTGGTGCATACGAGTCCGCCGCCATGCGAGGCTGGTTTCCAGCGGAACAATAATGAGTCATCAACAGGCGGCCGCCATCCAAATGATACATAGTGACCATTTCGGTCGTGTGTTCGGGATCATGCGGCATCAGGCGCTCCATCACGGCGGTGCCGTCGGACACAACTTCATAATCATAATTGGCCTTGCCGCCATCCGCCATCGTGGCCTGCCAATGTCCGGCCATGGATTTCAACTGCGCAAAGGCCGCGTTAGCGCCGGAAGATTGCGTAGCTCCGGCCTGGATTGCGCTCGTCATCGTTATCGTTGTCACCATATCTTGATTCTCATTGTGGCTCCCCTCCAAAGCATCTGGCGCCGATAGTTCATTGCCGGCGCAATGCCCTCGCTATTCATAACGCAACGCTTCCACGGGGTCAAGGCGGGCTGCTTTCCATGCCGGATACACACCGAAACCGATTCCAATGGCCGCGGAAATCAGTTCGCCCATGAGCACCCAAAACAGCGAAACGCTCGCATGCATGGAAGGGAAAATCAGGCGTATGGAAAGACCCAGCGCCGAGCCGCCAAGAACTCCGATGAGTCCGCCAAGCACGGTCAAGGCAACCGCCTCGAGCAAAAACTGCCACAGGATATTCCGCTGCCGCGCGCCAATGGCCTTTCTCACGCCGATTTCGCGCGTCCGTTCTGTAACGCTCACCAACATGATGTTCATAACTCCGATTCCACCAACCAGCAGCGCGACAGAGCTGACGGCAAACATCACCACAAAAATTCCACCCGAAATCTGCTTCCATAAATCAATGAAGGCGTCCGGGGTGAAGATCGCGAAATCATCCGGTTTGTCCGATGCCAGACGACGCTTGCGCCGAAGCAGTTCACGGACTTCATCGACGACCAAAGCGACATTTTTTGAATCGTCAGCCTTCACAAAGAGCACATAGTCCCGGACTTCGGGGTGCATTTTTTGCATAGTCGAAAGCGGGAGATAGGCGATATTGTCTTCGGGGTTGGCGCCGCTGCCGAACGCGCGCTGCTGGAGGGCGGCCACGCCGATCACTTGGAACACCTGCCCTTCGAGCAGAACTTCCTGCCCTACAGGATCGTCGTTGTGAGGAAAAAGAGTGGCGGCGGTATCGTGGCCCAGCATCACGACGGACGAACGATGGTCCTCATCCACACTGTTGAACCAACGCCCTTCTTGAATTTGAAGATTAAATACGTCCTGAATTTCCGGCGTGTCGCCTTCCAATATGACATTCTTGGCGCGAATGTTGCCGCGGCGGACGAAGCTGGTCCCCTCGTCAAACTCCTGGTTGAACACACGCAGACTAGCTGTCGCGGTGGCGACATGTGGAAGGAGCCGAATATCCTCGGCCCATTCAGACTTAAGCTCTTTCCGCTGCAACACATCCCCGGGCAGACGCCCCAGCGTGGCCCACGAAAACCGGTAGCAAATAATTACGTTCGATCCAAGATTCTCCACCGCGCCAATCACGTTCGAATTGAGCCCGTTGACCACAGTGCTGATGGCAATCACAGTGCCGACTCCGATAACAATTCCCAATACAGTCAGCGCGGAGCGCAATGGATTACGCCGCAACGCATCCATTGCCAGGCCTACTGCTTCCCAAACACCCGAAAACAGCCCTCTTCGTGGCGCGAAATTCATTCTTACTCCGAGCGCAATGCAACCACAGGATCCAAACGCGAGGCCTTGGTTGCGGGGTACACGCCAAAAAACAGGCCGACGCTGGTGGCTACGCAAAAGCCAACCACGATCGACCAACCCTCAATCGCGCTGGGAAGGGGGGTGACCCAGGAAACCAGCTTGGCCAGCATCACCCCCAGGAAAATTCCCCATACCCCGCCAATGGCGGCAATCGCCGAGGATTCGATCAGAAATTGAAGCAAGATATCGGCGCGCCGGGCTCCCATGGATTTTCGTAATCCAATTTCGCGCGTTCGCTCGGTTACGGAGACGAGCATAATGTTCATGATTACAATTCCGCCGACAATCAGGGAAATAGACGCAATGGCGATAGTAGTGCCAAAAAAAGCGCCGCTGATTCCCGCCCAGATGGATAGAAACGACTGATTCGTCTCCATAACAAAGTCGTCCGCGGCACCATATGCGAGATGCCGCCGGCCCCGCAAAATTTGCCGCACTTCGTCCATGCTGGTTTCGATGCGAGAGGCCGAACCGGCCTTGACCCAAATGCGCAAGGAATCGTCATTGCCATACTGTTTGGTGAAGGTGGAGATTGGCAGAATCACCCAATTGTCCCGCGATTGCNNTTCTTCTCGCCCACGCCAATCACATCGCAGGATTCGCCGTCCACGCGAACTTCCTTCCCCAAGGGATCCACTCCGGGAAATAATTTATCGGCAATGTCCCAGCCGATCGCGCACACATCTGCTCCCCGTTCAACATCAAGAGCGGTAATATGCCTGCCGGATATGAGATCGGTATCGTAAAGCCGGGTCATTTCCGGGGTCCATCCACGAACATCGGTGTTTGAGAAATAATCGGTGCCGCCCTTCACATTGGCGTTCGCGTGCGAGAGGGACGCGCCTACGCCCGCACAGGAGCGGCAGTTGTCACGCACGGCCATGTAGTCATCCAGGGTGAATTTGCGCCGCTTTTGGGTTTCCTCGTATTGATCAACATTGGTGATGATAGCAGGGCCGCGATTCACCAGAAAAACATCGGCACCCAAATTAAATATCTTCTCCGCGACATACTGATTGAGGCCGTTCACGATGCTCACCACTGCGATTACGGATGTAACCCCAATTACCACGCCGACCAACGTGAGCACGCTACGCATCTTATGGGCCCACAGACTGGCCAATGCGATGCCGATCGCCTCGCCAAACGCCATGGTCGTCTTTCTAGCCACGTAGACCTCTCTCCAACTTACCGTATCATACGCGCAGTGGCCTCTGCGGATTTCAGTGAACGCCTCTAAGCCACAGAAGGAAGCTGAGCGCCAAGTTTCAGCGAGGCCTTCTCCGCAAAGGAATTCAGGGAATCGGCATAGGGGGAGCAGTC
>PKXT01000135.1 GCA_003133505.1 Acidobacteriota bacterium | reverse complement strand
CGACAACGAGCGTGCGGACCGGTTCGGGAAGCGAGGGGACAAGCCGTGAGACTTCTGGCGCCGCGAGGTACAAGCGTTCTGTCTTTGGCGAGCGATCTCCGAGGCGAATTCCGCGAGCCACATTCTGTTCGAGGTATTCCCAATCCACGGCAACCTGCAGAATCTTGCCGAGTGCCGTGCGGATGCCGTGGACCGAAGAGCCGGAAAGCCCGCCGCGGCGCTTCTCGATCAGAAAGAGCTGAACGCTTTCTTTGGTGATCGCCGAGAGGCTTTGCGGTCCGAATGCGGGCAGCAGGTGACAGCGCACTTGAATTCCGTAATACCGCGCCGATGATGGTCTCATCGTCGGCACAACCGCGCGTTCCCATTGCTCACGAACGAATCTTTCGAACGATACGCTGGCTTGCGGCCGCTGCCGGCCTTGATTGATTGGCCGGAGTTTTTCTTCCAACTTTTGGCGAGCGGCACTTTGGTTGAAAGACTTCGTGACACGGCCCAGGACTTCTGAGCGCATCACCCTGCCGATTGTGTTGTCCGGCTGAATCACGTCTTCCCTCCAGCGTGCCACCCACTTCTTTTTCTTCTTACCGCGAATGAACAAACAACCATCCTGATACCTGCGTCGGGCCATTGACCCCTCCTTTAGGTCGGCCCTTCCGCCCCATCCTGCGTCGGCACGGATTATACGCCCGGATTCAAGCACTTGGTCGAACTCCGACACGCTGGCATTCCAACCAGGCGAGCACGTCGCTTTCGCGGAAGCGCCAATACTTGCCTAGCTTGAATGCCGGAATGCGATTTGCAGAGCTGGTGCGCGTGTGCTCGTAGACCCAACTCACAGGCAGCTTGAGCACCTCGGCCACTTCTTCGACGGTGAGAATTCCGCCACCAGCGGCCATACCCAGGGTTGGGATTGTTTCGCAGATCGAGCTTTTAGAATTCATCTAATTCGCCCTCACCGTTTCAGCAACTTGCGGCCGTTGCGCCCGCAGGGTTTAAGAACAATCATTCCGTGGGCTCATTGGGCGAACCTTCGAAACGCAACCGCCGAATGTTGAACCGTCCTTCAAACCCACCCACCTTGCCGTTCCGGTTTTTCACGACCACAATCCGGGCCTGCGTTTCATCTCCGGCCAGTTCCCGGACGAATTCGCGGTCCACGTAAATCACGATGCTGCTGTGCTTCGCCTTCGCGCCGCTACCGTAGAGCCGATGCAACGTTGGCCGCTTGGCGTCTTCGCCGCTGAGGGGTTTTCGAAGTTGTGAGATCAGGATGGCGACGCAGTCCAGCTCAATCGCCAACGTCTTCAGGCCGCGGGCGAGATTTTTCTGCTGCTCAAATTCATCCTTGCCAGGCGCGTCCACCAATTCGTCATAGTCCACCACGATCAGATCGAGGCCGTCCCGGCGCTTCATCAGGCGAGCGACATGGCGGATGCGCGAGAGTTCGATTACCCCGTCCAGAATCCGGCACCGCGTGCATTCGTGTGCGGCTGCCTGGGTGAGTGCGTCCCGCTCCTCGGCGCTTAGCTTGTCGCGGCGCCGCATTTTCCAGTGCTCGACGTGGGCCTCCGTTGCCAGTTCTCGCGAGATTAGCTGCGTTGCTTTCATCTCCGCCGAGCAAAACAGACTGCGCCACCCATCGCAGCACGCACGCCGGCGCGTTTGCTGTGCGAGCAGCGTCTTGCCGACGCCGGTTTCAGCGGTGAAGATCACCAACTCGCCGGGCCGAAAGCCGCCAGTCAGCCGGTCAAGCTCGGGCACATCCGTGAGAATCTTCGCGCCGTCCGGTGAGTCCATTTCAAGCAGCAACCGCGCCGCTACATCCCGATAGCTGATTCCGTCATCCGCTTCTTCGGCTGTTTTCAGCGCCAGGCCGGAAAGCGCTTCGATCCCTTCATCGAGGATCCGCGCCGCCGAGCTGCCTCCCACCAGCGCCCGGTTGTAAATGCCATCCGCCTTCCGGGCAATCTCCCGCAGTGCTGCCTTTTCCCGAAGGAGCGCGCCTGCCGCTTCGAGATTCAGTCGCGCTGGAATGTCGTCGCCCAGACTGGCGACGTATGCGATCCCACCGGCGTCTTCGAGCTTGCCCGTTCGCCCGAGCTCCTCGTGGACGCCGAGAAGATCTGCAGGCTTCCCGCTCGAATGCAATGCAGCAACCGCCTCGAAGATGACCGGGTGAGGAGCCTGGACGAAATGCTCCGGGCGCAGCCACTCAACGAGAATTAGGGCATCTTGATGGCCGGACAGAATCGCCCCCAGAAGCAGGCGCTCTGCTTCCACGGAACGCGGCAGAATGGGTGCTATCGCTTGCGTGGCGCTCATGCTGGAGGAACCTCCAGGGCTACGAGTTCACGTTCCGGCGGAGCAAGGGCCTCGCGCTCGCGCTTTTCCACGTCACGCTTGGCTTGATAGAACGGCGGGGGGACCTTCAGTCCTTGGGAATTGCACTGCTGAATGCAGCGCTCCATCGCTTCCGAAAGCGGGTGGCCGTTCCGGGTTGAAAAGTATTGCTTCCAGGTCGCCTGAAATTTTTGCGTTCCGATGGGCAGATTCTGGCCGATTGCTTTCCACGGTTCACTTTCTGCGGCAGCGGTCTCTGCTACTGCTCCTTCTAAAGATCCTTCACTGCTCTGATCTACATGTCCCGTTTCCGTCCATCTCCTGGCCGTTTTTGGGGTATCACCTGGACGCTTTTGGGCTATCACTCCTCCTTGTGATGTCCCATTTCCGTCCATCACTGCGGCGCGCGCAAGCGGTGACTTTTTGGACTTTTTCACTCGGTACGTGTAGCCGTGGGGCGTCCGCTTGAGCGCGATGTACCCGAACCGCGCGAGTCGCTGGCGCATCCGGGTTATTTTCTTCCTGCTCAAGCCCATCTCCGCGGCGATGGCTTCATCGGCCAGGGGCTTGCCGCGCAGCACCAGGCCGTCCGGGCCGTCTGTCTTGGTGACGCGCCTTTCCAGGTATGCATAGAGCACCAGAGCCGGGCCGACCCGCTCCGGGTGCGGCGGTCGCAATATCCCCTCGCTCAACCAGAAGCCGTAGTTGATGCCGCCTTCGCTGTCGCTGAAGATCACGGGCGGCGAGACCTCGGGGAAGCGCCTGCACGATCACCGTACGGCGCCAGGCGCATAATGTCGCTCTCCAGCACCGAACCGCCGCAACGAATCCGGCGCAAGAGCAGCCGCAGCGACGCCGAAAGAAGCAGCAGCCGGTCGCTAGGCGGGAAATAGAGTGCCGTTCGCTCGGCGGGATCTGGTTCTCTGAGTTCGCCGCAGAAATCAGATTGAAACTCCTCAACTGGTAACGGTTGTGCTATGATTCTCATGCTTTCTTGTCCTTTGTCGGCCAGCCTGGAAAGTCAGCCGACGAAAATTTGCAGAGGCCGCGGAGTCATAGCCGCGGCCTCTGCTTTTTAACGGTCCTTCCCCCCGCACGCCATCGCCAAGCCGGACGTGCTTTCGTTCGGCGACTCCGCCCATTTCAATGGCGGTATGGAAACAAAGTTCTCGAAGAGCCAGGAATGATCAGCTTCTAAGACCGCGGCGATTTTGTTTTGCAGCCACGGCTCTACAGGACGCCGTCCCGCGAGGATTTCCGAGAAGACCGAGGGTCCGATTCCGATTTCGGCGCAGAATTCCCGCTGCCGTTTATTTCGTAGCTTGAGTGCTGCCCTGAGATTTGCAAGCACCGAAAAACCTCCCCCGAGCAGAACGCGATAGAATTTTCGTTCTGGCTCCTACCCTAAGGGAAATTTCAACAAGGATGGATGTCTGCTCACAAAAAAGGCATGGCAAAGTCTTACTGTTAAATAGGTTAGGGACTTTTGCAGACAGGAAGGAAAATAATTAACGCTGTTTATTCGCGGTCTGAGAGTTTCTCAAGCGTTTGGGATGTGCTGTCTCCAGGTGTGCCTCGATGCCGGGGAGAGTCTTGCCGCGCCAGTCGCATTGCCAGCAAACGAATCGTAGCGTTTCCTTGTCGAAGCGCGCAAACGGCATTAGTTCCTCGCCCTGCGCTTCGCGCAAATCCGCCCGCGCTGATTCCGGCTTCCAGGAGGGTTCGTCAATGGTCGTATGCGGATTCGCGAGATGCCCACCTTCGAGCGTCTGTTTCTTCCGTTTCAGTCCAAGCGTGTCTGTCACCGGCCAAATGATGTGTTTCAATCGCCGATGAACACCTTGGCGGGTCATTCTTGGAACAAGCGCCTCACCGACCTCCCTCAGGGAATTCTTCGTCAGTTGCAAATAGTGGATTTTAATGTCGCGATCACTAAGCCCGGCCCTTTTGAGAGGTTCGTAATTCAACTCTTCGTCGGGAATGTCCCTCCGCCAACTCCGCTTCGGTTTGCCAGGGCCGCGCGGTCGCCCTCTTCGTTCCACACGACAGATCTCATTCCGAAGACGCCCCTCACGTTCTCTTGATTCCATGTGGTCGACACCGCGATCACGTTCGATACTAGACCGCAGGATCGGTTGCCACTTCTCTCCATTCAATTCATATGTCGGACCGAGCATGAGAACCAGTCGCATTTCAGGATGCGACCGTTCGTAAACGACAAGCTTTTTCGTCTCTCCGAGCGGCCAGCGCCTNNAACAGCTCGGGGCAATCTTTTGTTCATTGTGACTAAAAAGGCTCGCTCCTCTGGACGGAGTTCCGATTCCTCATATGGAAATTCCCCGGTTGTACCCCATTCTTCCCGGACGAGGGCAGGGTCGATACCGAAGCTCCAGTGGACTTTTGGGCGACCAGGAGCCGGCGATGAGAAATTCAAGCCCCGTTGGACTGCTCCGGCTCGGCGAGGCAACGATTGTTTGGCGCCTGATTTTTTGGACACTGGGTTGAGTACATTCACCGCTTGCGCGGCGTGCGGCCTGCGATGTCTTTTTCGGCCACTGCCCCCCGCTTTCTCCTGGCAAATTCCTGGCATCCATCTTGAAATAATCCTTTACAGATGTCAAAGGAATTTGCTAGGATGCACTCGTGAGCAACAAGACCTGCACAACAGAACAGGCCGCGCAACGAGTGGGCATCACGCGAGTGACTCTGCAAACGTGGATTGCCAAGCGGAAGATAAAAGCTCCGGACACCCAGTTGCGCGGTGGTCGCGCTGTGCGGCTTTGGACTGACTCCGATGTCGCTGCACTCAGGCTGGATAAGAAACGCCTATACCAGCAGCAGGTGGGGCGGCCTCGGAAGCAAGAGAAGGCTTGAAGTAAGCGCGCCGCATCGGTGCTAGTAACACCGACACGGCGCTGACCACCATCACCTGATTTGGAGGCAACGATGGCTCGTTCGATTCTAGCTGA
>PKXT01000023.1 GCA_003133505.1 Acidobacteriota bacterium | reverse complement strand
GAGCAGCCCCGCGTAAATCAGGACGTCGGCCTCAATTAACGGGCCACGCGCCGGGTCCGGGTACAGACGCCCCCACACCTTCAGCCACCTTTGGAGCACCTCCGAGCACTGCGTCGATTGCGGCATCGCTTCGGGCGATGATCTCCTGGCGAGTTGGTTTTCCATTTTTCCCTGCCTCCTGCATTTTTTTTGCAAGCTGATCGAATTTTTCTCGGACCTTCTGCATCGAGAAGACGTTGGCGCACCAGAACGGATCGGAGGTGCACCACTCGATCACCGCCCGGATTTCGGGCTCAGTTCGGTTATCGAGCCGCAGCATGGAGTCGGCTATGGAAGGCCATTTCGAAAACTGGGCGTCCGTGATCTTGGCTTTCGGTGAGTGCCCGAGAATTCGCTCCCTCAGAAGGGAAGCTAGAGCCAATCCCGCGGGTGAGGGCGTGGGTTTCGCCCGAACCCTCGACAAGGGTTTTACTGAAGAATGAGTATTGGAGAATGAATAGGTGTCAGGCTGAGCGACACCCTCAGCGACAGGCTCAGCGTCACCCTCAGCGCAAGATTCCCACACAGGTGCTTGCCATGACATTGATTTGTCGGCATTTAGACGTTGGTTCTTGTGCGCACCAAATTGCGGTTCGAACTTGTTGATTATTGCCCGGTAGTTGCCCCTCGCGCCTTTTCTGCGGAAACATCTGATAAGACGGAGGTTAGCGAAGTGTTGGAGCGCCCGTTGAACATCCCGGAGCGAAACTCCCTTCGGTGCGGTCGCTGCTAAGCGAGCTGCGGACCCTATCCAAACTCCCGTGCGAAAGTCCGCCTGCAAGTGAATCGTGGCATAGATTCCGAGTTCCGCGAAGCTCAGATCGCCGCGAACAAGGTGATCCAGAATCCCGCAGCGAATGACCGCGTAGCCGCCATTGCGCCTCACGGGCACACCGCCGCGAAGAGCGGAGCCTGCTGCGTCTCGATGTCCCGGGTCCGCTGGTCGTAGCCCGATACCGCTTTGGCCTCTTTCATTCGCACGAGGATGAAGGATTCGACCAAGCTCTGCTCGACCGGGTTCAAATGGAGGAGCTCACGTTCGGCTAAAGACAGCCCCTGCGACGGAATGCCAATCGCATTCGCGACGTCAATCAGGCGCAGGTTCAGAAATCTGCGCAGTTGCCTCAGCGCGTACATCGTCAGAAATATTAAGTGAGTCGCGAGAGACTGTGTTGTAAGCGAAACAGGGGTTTTTCCTTACAACCTGACGGAGGGCTAGCGGCTTCTTATGGACTTGCCGAGATTGGATATTTCCTGTCTGACAGCCTCCACGCTGCGCCGGTTCGAAGCGCGGGCTACCCATCCATTATAAAACTCGGCAGGTGGCAAACTCCCCGTGCGCAATCGCGCCGCGGGATATTCGTTTTGCTGGAGAAGAATCTTGAGCATATTGATGAACGGAACGCGCTCCGGGTAGAGAAGCGGAAAGGACTTCCGCTCTCGCTCGATCGTTGATCGGAAATGCTCGACGATTTGTTCATCTGATGGTGGGCGGTGTTTTTGACGAATGAAGGTCTTTGAAATAGAGAATAGGCCTTTCAACTCCTGTAGCATGCTTTTCCTATGCTCGTAAAGGAGGGGATCATCCAATGGAAAGGTTTCCTTCCCTCTTTGGATACCGACGAACAGGGACAGTTCTCTGCCCATACTTTCGAGTAACATGCGTCCACGAGGTTCGGCATGTGACCAGGCGGCTATACGACCAAGAACAATGTCAGTTAGGAGGAGGCGCCAGCCGAGGAGCCGCATCTCTCGCAGGATAAAATCGTCGAATCTTGCGAGCAGCGTGCGATACTTGGGCATGTCCAACCAATTGGCTGGCGCGCTGTCCATCATCGAATTCTCGTCTTGAGATAATGTCTCACGGAATTTCAAAACCAACCCGGTTTCAATTTGACACCCCATCGCGAGTCGATCCTGGGGGTTCTTAGGAACGTAGATCAATTCGCTCAAAGGAGGCCACTTTTCTTCACGTGCACTCCCAGGAACGGGTTTTTCTTTTGACATCCCCAAGGTTGCTTGATGTGACAAATTCTTGCTCCCCCTCCTTGCCATTTCCGACCTCCCGCCCATTTTATCTTTGCGCTGTTCAGTGTCTGGTCACAATGATTGTCTCACGACCGGATCACATCTTGGACCCAGAATTGCCATGTTCCCTCGTCCACAGCTCCTGAAATAGCCTCACCATCGCGGGGGCGTGGCCAGCGTAACGGTTATTCGCATACCGAGGTGCACCGCATGCACCTCGCATGGTTTAAGCCTCCCGCCTAGGGCGCGCCGGCACTTGTCACCCTCGGTCAAACCCGCGGGAGTCCCGCGTCACCGTCGCCGAGCATTTCCCACTGGAAGTGCGGAAACCCCTTCTTGACTCGTCTGCGCACAGCACGGTATAGGTGTGAGCGGGAGGTTCCCAATGGCTCGTCCAACATTGCGGGGCCAAAACTCGTCACCATTAGCCCACGGCCCTTTATGCGTGCGTTTCCACCGCCCACAATGGCCAGGACCCCGATGTCCAGCTTCGCGAACTCAGAGAATACGCAACTCGCCGGGGTTGGGAGATTACCGGCGAATTCGTGGACGTTGGTGTTTCCGGTTCGAAGGCCAGCCGCCCGGAGCTGAACCGCCTCATGGCGGCCGCTCATACCCGACAGATAGACGCCGTACTCGTTTGGAAGCTGGACAGGTTCGGGCGATCGCTGCGCCACCTCGTGAACGGTTTGGCCGAGCTTGAGGCCCGGGGCGTGGCGTTCATCTCATTGAGCGACAATTTGGACTTAACCACTCCCGCTGGCCGCCTCATGTTTC
>PKXT01000190.1 GCA_003133505.1 Acidobacteriota bacterium | reverse complement strand
GAGCGCACTGCGCCGCCCTTCGGATCGTCTGCTCCATAGACCAGCCTGGCCAATCGCGCCTGAATTATGGCGCCCGCGCACATCGCGCATGGCTCAATCGTCACGTATAACGTGCCGCCGGTGAGCCGGTGGTTGCCGGTGATCGCGGCGGCTCGTCGCAGGACAATCACCTCCGCATGAGCCGTCGGATCATTGTCTGCCAATGTCCGGTTTCCCGAGCGGGCAATTTCAGTACCGCCCAACGCAAAAACCGCCCCAACGGCGACTTCGCCTGCTAAGGCCGCTGCTCGCGCTTCATCAATGGCAATGCGCATGAAGCGCGCATCGTTGTCATCCACCACCCTCTCGTTCATTTTGGCAGCTTACCATGCGCCAAGCACATCACCCGTCGCATCTTGACATCTCCTCCGTGAGGCGGCAGACTAAGCCGCGATGAAGGAATTACTGAAGCGCGTTTTCCTGGTGGACCTTTTGAAGGGGATGTGGCTCACTTTTCGCTACCAGGCGCCCAAGAATCTATATACCGAGCAATATCCGCTGGAGCGGCCCATGGTCGCGGAGCGGTATCGCGGCGCGCCTCGCCTGAATATTAATCCCGAAACCGGCGAAACGCTCTGCATCGCCTGCAATTTGTGCGCGCTGGCCTGTCCGGAAAACCTTATCGTTGTTGGCTGGCNNGCCGAAAAGTTCTGACCACTTTTACTTACGATACTTCGCGATGCATGTTCTGCGGTCTTTGCGAAGATGCGTGTCCCACTGATTGTTTGGAATTGACTCAGGATTTCGAGATGGCCAGTTACAGCCGCGAAGGGGCCATCTGGGATCGTCATCGTTTGGAAGTGGGCCCGACGCCCGCGCATTACACGCGGTAAACCGCGGTCCCCGCGCTATCAGCTCCGGAGGATTAAAACCGGCGCATTTTGGAGCCGTTTGGCGGCGCTTCGCGCGCAACTGGACAGGAAGCGAAATGGAACTTCGAAAAGATCCTATTACACGTAGCTGGGTAACTGCCGGCTATGACGAGCCTGTAACCGCCGCGCCGGACGTTTGCCCTCTGTGCCTGTCGGATGAAAATGGTGCGCAACCGTTATTGGCGCTCCCCCCCTCGGGGCCAGCGCAGGTACGCGTAATCTCTCATCCGAGGCCCCTGTATCGCATTGAAGGAAAGACGGAGCGGGTTGCCACAGGGGTATATGACCGGATGACCCCCGTCGGTGCGCACGAAATAATCATCGAGAGCGGCGATCATTCGCAGTCTTTCGCCCACATGAGTGACGAGCAGATTGAACGCGTCTTGGACGCGTGTGCCATTCGCATGGCCGACCTGAAGCGCGATACGCGGTTCAAGTATGTATCCGCTTTCCGCAACGAAGGCATGGCAGCCGGCCAGGAATGGCCCCATCCATATTCGCAGGTAGTGGCCACGGTATTCGTCCCGCGCCGGATTTTGTACGAGTTGCGCGCCGCGCGGGAATGGTATGCCGACCATGAACGCTGTGTCTTCTGCGACATCCTTCGGCAGGAGGAAAAGAGCGGAAAGCGCGTGGTGGATAGTCAGGGCGATTACGTGGTCTTCTGCCCTTACGCTTCGCGGCTGCCTTATGAGACGTGGATTATGGGACGCGCCCATAATCATCAGTACGAGGCGGCTCGCTCAGGCGCCAATCGCGGGAATCTTGCGGGCGTCCTGGGCAGGACGCTCCGCCGCCTCGAGCAGGTCTGCCAGGCCTATCATTTGGTGATTCACACCGCTCCCAACAGCCTCCAGAAGAAAAGCTCCCTGCGCGAATACTGGAAGACTATCGCCGCCGATTATCACTGGCACATCGAAATACTCCCCATCGTCCCGGGACGCACCAAGTCTTACAGCTTAAAGGAAACTTATTTCAACGATTTACTTCCCGAAATTGCCGCTGAACAGCTTCGCCAATTGAATACGCAGCTGCCCGTCCCATCAAATCCGCGATCCTGAAAATCATGCTCCCATTGGCAGCCGCCACCGAAGATCCCGTGGATGCAACCCTTAATGTAGCTCCTGACGCCAGTGCGGATGTCGCGCATGTAACGCGCATGCGCCGCGCGGGCCATGAAATGCTCGCGCCGGTGCCGCGGCGCTCGTTCCCGCGCCAGCCGGGAGACTTTCGCCCAGTTGGCAGGGAAGCCGGCGGCATCATTTTCAAGCTGATTGGATTAATGGCGCTCGCGCTGATCCTTTGCGCGCTCTATTTGGTTCGCTATCCTCTGTTGCGCGCCGCCGGGCACGTCCTGATTGTGGACGAAGCCCCCGAACAAGCCGACGCCATCGTCGTCCTGGGCGATAACTACCGCTCCGAAC
The DNA here is from genome assembly GCA_003133505.1 of Acidobacteriota bacterium. GTDB lineage: Bacteria > Acidobacteriota > Terriglobia > Acidiferrales > UBA7541 > PALSA-278. Next base: position 1,462 of record PKXT01000190.1, on the reverse strand, counting down.
GTACCGAACGGGCCGCCGAATTATTTCGCGCCGGCTGGGCCCGCCGCGTGGTGGCCAGCGGGCACATGCTGCGTCCTTATTCGAGCGTCGCCGAGCTGATGCATCATGATTTGCGCCTGGACAATGTTCCTGAAGGGGCGATTGTTGTGGCCTCTCATAGCGCATTGAATACCCGTGAAGAGGTGACCGGGCTTTCGCAGTTATTCCGCCAACAGGGTTGGCGAAAAATCCTCTTTGTAACCTCCAACTACCACTCGCGCCGCACCGATTATATTTGCCGCCGGGTCTTGCCCATGGGCACCGAGTTCCGCGTCATCGCCGCGCCCGATTCCCTCTATGATCCCGATTCCTGGTGGAAGACGCCGGCCGGTCTCAAGCTGTTCTCTCATGAAACCGCCGGCATGATCGAGGCCTGGTGGGAGCTGCGCCGCGTCCCCGTCGCCGCAACCGACGAGTGGACCATGATTTTCCGGCCCCGCGTGATTGTGAGCGGTCGCATCCGCAAATATGTGCGGGAGGGAACATGAGAGCACGTGGGTTCACAGCGGCGGCGGTTGTACTGTTCATAATCGGCATGGCCCAGGCAACCGCGCCGCTGTATAGGTTTACATCCGCCGGGAACTATCCAAGGGCTACCGCTACGATTCCCCTAGGCATTGGAAAAGGCCAAATCGTCGGATACTACTCCGCGCCGAGCCAAAACCTCGGCTATATCCAAACCGGAAAGAATTTCATTTCTGTTGATCCCCGAAAAAGTATCACCTCGCATGTCGAGGGGATTAATAGCCATGGCGCGGCGGTGGGGGGCTACTGCCCCGCTGGATGCAATATGCAGGCAGGTGTCCATGGATTCAGCTATGAGGATGGCAAGCTGACCGATATTGATTACCCGTTACCCTCCACGACAACCACCGCCAACGGAATCAATGACAGGGGCGATATTGTGGGCGGTTATTGCACCGGAACGGGTTATACGTCGTGTCCAATAGGGCAGGAGAGTCCAGCAATTTTCGGATTCTTACTTAAGAAAGGAATATATACAACGCTGGCTTTCCCGGGCGCCCAAGAAAGCCAGGCCAGTGCAATCAATAATGCTGGCGACGTCGTGGGAATCTACCTGATCAACAACACCGGGCCGCACGCCTACCTGTACAAGGATGGCGTATACACCACCATTGACTATCCCGGTTCAGTTTACACGGTCGCCTATGCGGTTAACACCTCTGGCGTAGTCGCTGGAGTCTATGGAGACCAATCCACTACCCATGGGTTCACCTACAGCAACGGGACGTTCACCCAAATTGACGCCCCAAACTCTGTCGGTACGGCGGTCACAGGAATCAACGACCGAGGCGACATAGTGGGACTGCGCAATCTCTCCCTAGGTCAAGACAATTTTAGGGGTATACCCCTTAGCGCGGTCTCCACCCCCCTAGCCGCGTTCCGCGACAGCTAAAGCCTT
>PKXT01000230.1 GCA_003133505.1 Acidobacteriota bacterium | reverse complement strand
CCATTACCGGTTTCGCCCGCACCAGCTTGGATCCGTTGACCTACGGCCCGGCACTAACAGCAATCAATGCGGGCGGCGGCGCGTCTGAATTCGGAATCGGCATGGTTACCACCCCGGACACCAAGTATTTGTATGCCACCCTTGATGAAGATGAAGAAGTGGGGATTTTTTCCGTTAACCCCGTCACCTGCGCGCTGACTTCCGTGGGCACAATTTCCGGGCTTGGCGATGCGGTTGGCCCCATCTCCGTCTCCAGCGACGGCAAGGTTGCCATCATCTCCGGACCGAACAATGAATTCGTCAGCGCCTACGCGATTGGCTCCACTGGCGGCTTGACGCTGATCAACACAGTGCAATTGTCCGAAGTTTCCAGCTGCTCCTCCACTGGCTGCTACGTCACTGGCCAGGACATCAGCGAAGTGAAAGCGGGCAAAGCCACCGTCGTGATGGGCAACGCCACTCTTTCCGGCCCCTACTACGTCGAGTGCGCGCTCAATACCACGACCGGACTTTCGAATTGCGTGAATAACAACCTAACCGGCACCTCGCTGGCCAACGTGGAAAGCCCCTACTACAACCGGGCTGGCTATGCCGGCACCACCGGCGGCGGCATCTATTTCGGCGCGGCTGGCTTCGGCTCGGGCTATCCCGCGGGCGTTTCGCTCAATGCGGTTAATTCCTCTGGCGTGCCCACTGCCGCTTCGGAAGCCTCCTACGTCAACAGCTCTGGCTACTATTGCAGCAACGCGCAGAGCTATTCGCATGCTCCCACGGTTCAGTACGTGTGGCAGTCTTGCACCAACTCGAGCGAAGTCAACACCATGAACGTGTACACGTCGAACGGCTCCAGCTCGATCACCAATACCATCACGCCGCTGATTAACCCCAATGCCGATGGAACCACTTTCGTCCTGTCAATCTATGCTTTGCCGCAAACCCGCTAATTTCGGGTAACGGTAAACAGTTGTGAAAAAAAAGGGCGCGGCCTTCGGGTCGCGCTCTTTTTTTTCCCATTAGACAATTCCTAGCTGCAAGCCACGTCGCGCTATATCCGGGCCGTCGGTGACAAATCCCCGTCACGCCCCCCTTCCCTCCTCGCGCACAAAGCCCCGAGAGAGATTCCTCACTGCGTTCGGAATGACGGCGGGTGTCTGGGGCATGGCGGGAAATTCTCGCCGTGCGCATTCCCTGCCGTGCGCCCCTGTGGTACGCAAAAATTCCGTCCGAGGCCGCAAATTGCTGACATGTCAGGCGTTGACGCGCACTTTGCTGCGGCTCGCTTCTGGGCTTCTGCGGACCGTCTCGGGAGCCCTCAAGTTGTGTGCCGAGATATTTCGCTTTCTAGCGCTGTCCTTGCGTTCCCGAACTGCTTTGGCGGCTCCAGAACCTGTTCCTTCGAAAACAGTTGGCCTTTTATGCCGAGCGCAAAGTCCAGCCGCGCCGCCTCGATGATGCCACGCGATTTTGTCTCGTATTCTGGTCCCGGCTGTTCAGTTGGAGGAATGCCCTGCTGATCGCGAAGCCTGACACGCTGATCCGATGGCACCGCATGGGATTCAAGCTGTTCTGGAAGTGCAAGTCGCAAGCGGGCCGGCCTAGGTTGCCCGGAAATATCCGCTCCCTGATTGCCCGCATGGTCCGTGAGAATCCCACTTGGGGACAAGCACGAATTGCGGCCGAGCTGTCTGTCAAACTCGGCATTCGCTTGTCTCCCCGCACGGTCCGCGCCTATTGGCCTGCCGATGCCGAACATCCTGGACCTCAAAGAATATCTTCGCACCACTGGAAAACGTTCGTCCGCAATCACGCCCAAGCCGTTGTAGCCTGCGACTTTCTTGTGGCCATCACGGCCGGATTCAGGATTCTTTATGTCTTCGTGGCGATGGAAGTCGGCAGCCGACGGATTTTGCATTTCAACGTGACGGCGCATCCGACCGCGGGGTGGACCCTTCAGCAATTCCGAGAAGCCATCCCCGGCGACCATTCGTATCGATTTCTGATTCACGACCGCGATTCGATATTTTCGCCAGAGGTTGACGAGGCCTTAAGGAATTTTGGATTAAAGGTATTACGTGCACCGGCGAGAGCACCGAAAGCCAATGCGTACTGCGAACGGTTGGTGGGCACGATCCGCCGGGAATGCCTGGATTTCATGATTCCGCTCAGCGAAAAACACCTGCGAAGAATCCTTCGCGAGTGGATCAGTCATTACAACCATGGCCGACCACACTCCGCTTTGGGGCCTGGCATTCCTGCTCCGGTGGAAGACCCGTGCCCACTTCTCCCAGGAAATATTCATAGACACGAGCTGCCTGCTTCGGCACGAATTTCTTCCCACCCGATTCTGGGCGGATTGCACCACGAATACCGACTGGACCGAATCGCAGCGTAGACTCACAGGATGGTGGCGACGCAGATGACCAATGCTCGCCACGCGGTGTAAACGCCAGTGTAAAACTAGACCACATCACGCCGAGGAAGGGGTGTGATGCGGCGGAGGAAAAATAGACCGCCGGATCTTTGTTTCACGAGCTGTTGCCGGGAGGGCCAGGTTCGTGGGACACCGGGGGGATGTACACCGTGGAGATCTATGGACGTGTTCGGCGGGCTGTGTTGGTGGAAGGCAAGAGCGAGCGTGCGGTAGCACAGGAATTTGGGATCGCGCGCGAGACCGTGCGCAAGATGCTGCGCTATTCGGTGCCGCCGGGCTACCGGCGGGAGCAGCCGGTGAAGCGGCCCAAGCTGGGGCCGTGGCTGGGCGTGATTGACGGCATTCTGGAAGAAGACAAGAACAGCCCCGTAAAGCAGCGGCACACGGCGAAGCGGATCTTCGATCGCCTGGGGCAGGAGTACGCTTACAGGGGCGGATACACGATCGTGAAGGACTACGTTCGTTGGCACCGGGCCCGGACGGGAGAGATGTTCGTGCCGCTGACCCACGCTGCCGGCGAAGCGCAGGCCGATTTCGGCCAGGCGGTGGTGGTGATGGCCGGGGTGGAATGCAAGGCCCACTATTTCGCGATGGACTTGCCACAGTCGGACGACTGTTTTGTGGTGGCGTTTCCGGCCGAGACGACGGAAGCATTTCTGGAAGGACACCTGCGGGCCTTCGCCTATTTCGGTGGAGTGCCGCGGCAGATCCTGTATGACAACACCAAGCTGGCGGTAGCGAAGATTCTGGGTGGCGAAGAACGGAAGAAGACCCGGGCGTTCTCCGAACTGCAGAGCCACTACTTGTTTGCAGAGAAGTTCGGACGTCCGGGCAAGGGCAACGACAAGGGGAAGGTGGAAGGGCTGGTGGGCTATGCGCGGCGGAACTTTCTGGTGCCGATTCCACGGGTGGGGAGTTGGGAGCAGTTGAACGCGCATCTGGGGGAGGAGTGCGGGAAGCGGCGGGAGCGGCGACTGCGCGGACAGGAAGAGACCATCGGGGAGCGTTTCGAGCGCGACCGTGNNACCGTGGCAACGATTACTCGGTGCCGACGGCCTACGGGCACCGCGAGGTGCTGGTGAAAGGCTACGTGCAGGAGGTGGTGATCGCATGCGGGAGTGAAATCATCGCACGGCACCGCCGCAGTTACGATCGTGAAGACATGGTCTTCGATCCGCTGCATTATCTGGCCCTACTGGAGCAGAAGACCGGCGCGCTGGATCAGGCGGCGCCGCTGGCGGGATGGGAGTTGCCGGAGTGCTTTGCCCAACTGCGGCGGTTGCTGGAAGCACGGCTGAACAAGGGTGGCCAGCGGGAGTATGTGCAGGTGCTGCGGTTGCTGGAGACCTTTCGTCTCGAGGAAGTCACTCAGGCGATCGAGCAGGCTTTGCAGTTGGGAACGATCTCCTTCGATGCGGTGAAGCATCTGTTGCTGTGCCGGATCGAGCAGCGCCCGCCACGGCTGGACTTGGAGAACTATCCGCATCTGCCGCCGGCACAGGTTCGCACCACGCAGGCGTCGGAGTACATGGCCCTGCTGGGGGAGGTGAACCGGTGAGCGAGGCGGCCCACATGGCAACGGCGGACACGCCGCAGGTGCTGCTGGAACATCATCTGAAGATGCTGCGGTTGCCGACGTTTCTGCGCGAGTACGACAAGGTGGCCCGGCAGTGCTCGGCCGAGAGCCTGGATTACCCGCGTTACCTGCTGCGCATGACCGAGTTGGAACTGCTGGACCGTGAGCGGCGCGCCACAGAGCGCCGCATCCGTCAGGCCCGCTTCCCGGTGGTCAAGAGCCTGGACAGTTTCGAGTTCCTGGCCATTCCCTCGCTGAACAAGGTCCTGGTACTGGAACTGGCGCGCTGTGAGTTTCTCCAGCGGCGCGAGAACGTGCTGCTGCTGGGGAACTCGGGCACGGGCAAGACACACCTGGCGCTGGCCCTGGGTCTGGCCGCCTGTCAGCGGGGCCATCGCGTGCGCTTCACGACGGCCGCGGCGCTGGTCCACGAACTGACGGAGGCCCGGGACGAGAAACGGTTGCTACGCTTCCAGAAACTGATGGCCAGCTATGAGCTGCTGCTTGTTGATGAACTGGGATTCGTGCCGCTATCCAAGGCCGGAGCGGAGTTGCTGTTCGAGGTATTCAGCCAGCGCTACGAGCGCGGCTCGACGCTGGTGAGCAGTAATCTGCCTTTCGAGGAATGGACCGAAGTGCTGGGCTCGGAGCGGCTGACCGGCGCGCTGCTGGACCGGCTCACCCATCACGTGCATATTCTGGAGATGAACGGGGAAAGCTACCGGCTGAAGGAAAGCAGACGAAAGCGAACTTCGCAGTCCGCTCGTTGAATCGGCCTTGATCTGGCCCCACGACCCCGCCACAATGGGCAAGGACCTCTTCCGCTCCGGCCTAACCGCGGTCCGGTAAGCCGGACCGCAGCCTTCGCTCCAGCCGTCCCTGCCCATCCTCCCATCAGCCCCACTGACCGCCTGGAAGTGGTCTAATTTTCCTCCGCCCCACTGGTCTAGTTTTACTCCGCCCTTGACACTTTGCAGGGAAAGGAACTGCAAGTGGCCAAGAAGAGACGAGTGGGACGGTATCCGAAAGAATTCCGCCGGATGGCTGTCGAGCGATTGAAGGCCTGTGACAACATCGTGGAATTGTCACAGGAACTTGGTGTGCATCGGCGGCTGCTCTACAAGTGGCGAGATCAATTTGATCCCTTCGACCCCGATGAGGAGTCGCCACGCTCCGCAAGGAAATTAACCAGTTGAACCGCGTGCTAGTTGACAAGACCTTGGAGCTGGAGTTTTTCAAAGGTGCCTTGCAAAAAGGCGAGGCTCGACGCCAGAAGAGCGGCATCAGTGGCGAGAAGGCGGCGTCCAGCGTGATTTTCCCGACTCTCCGATGCATTTCAACTGGAGATCTGCTGCGCTTCTTGGTTCGGATGGAGTTTTGGCGAATAACAGGCTGAAATCGAAGACCTGGCCCCCTGTGGCAAGGTCACTTGCAGGAAGCTTTCCAGGCCGCGATGCGATCCTCCTGCCCTTTCCACAAATTTCGTCCCCGATGAAATTAACCTCTCCTATGAACAGGATTCAGTGGTTCGAACGAAGGTTTACATAAAATTCAGAATCATTTGAACTACGGTTTCATCACCGATAGAGGTATTGATCATGATCTGATATATCGATCGACTCGGCCATTCGACGTGAAAATACTTCTGAATAAAATTCACGCGATCGCGATCGACGGTGTCGACCAGCTCTTGGGCTTCCCTCTCAGTCTTGCCGCCAGACATAACGCGCCGCACTTTGTCTTCCCTTGGGGCATAGAGAAACACGCGCAGTGTGTCCTGCTGGCTTTGGAGAAAATGCTGTGATCCTCGCCCGACGATGACGCAGCCTCCGGCGCTCGCCGCACGGCGGACAACACGCTCTGTAATCCTCAAGATGCTTTCGCTATCAACGAGTTTTAATTTGTGCGCATTGAGGTTTCCCTCGTAACTCCCGCGCAGGAAGGATTTGAAGAGCCGGTAGTACAGGGGATCAGTTCGCTCCTCTCGTTCCTCCACGACAGCCTTAGGGCAATTCGCCAACCGCGCGATCTCTTCGGTCAGCTGCTGGTCCCAAAGCTTCCATCCAAGACGCTCGGCAAGCCGCCGGGCGATTTCACCGCCGCCGCATCCGTATTCTCGTTCAACTGTGACGATTCTGATCATTCCCAGTTCACTAATAACCGCCCCTCGGAAGCCACCGTTCGATGAAGATACGGATTACCAATTTACCGCACTCACCCCGCGGCCAGGTCACCCCCGCCACGCGGATCATTCTTCTTCAAGATAAAAGTCAGAACGAACATCGCTGCCGCTCCCCACGCCAGGACCATGAACGTGTCTATATACGCCAAGCTTGCGGCCTGCGCTTGGACCCCTTGATAGATTCTGGCATACGCCTGCATGTGTGCTTCATGCGTGCTCAACCCGGAGCGAGCAAGGTGCTGGGCCAAGCCGTGGACCGTGTTTTGCAAAATCGAGTTGTCGGCGCGAATGTGATCGCCCAGAATCTCTTGATGGAACTGCGAGCGCCGCGCAATTAATGTGGTAACCATAGAGGTTCCGACACTGCTTCCGATATTACGCATGAAATTGACAATTCCGGCGACCGCGTTGTTCATCTCCGGTCGAATTCCTATGTAGGCCACCAACGTAATAGGCACGAACAAGAACCCCAAGCCAGTCACCTGAGCGATACGCAACCAGGTGGCCGCTCTAAAGCTGATCTGCAAGTCGATGCGCTTCGTGGAATAGAACATGGCGATCGACAAACACAGCCAGCCAAAGGCGATCAGGTAGCGCGCCTGGAGCTTGGTTGTCAGGTAACCCATGATGGGCATCTCGAACAGCAGAACAAGACCTCCAGCAGAAAGTGCAAAACCGGAGAGTTCGGACGTGTACCCCAAGAGCGTCTGCAGGAACTGCGGCATCATGACCAAGCTGCTGAATAACATGATTCCGAGGGTGAACATCATCAAGTTCGCACTGGCGAAATTAAAGCTCTTGAACATTCGGACGTCGATGATCGGCGCCTTGTAAAACCATTCCCAAACGACCAGCGAGATCAGGCCTGCAGCCGCCATGACTGCCAGAGTCGTAATGAAAGGCGACCCGAACCAATCATCTTCCTGCCCTTTGTCGAGCAATATCTGCAAAGCCCCGATGCCCACGGTCAACAGAGCGATGCCTATGTAGTCCAGCTTGACCCCAGCAGCTTTCAGTCGGCTTAGGTAGGGCGGGTCCTCGACAAATCGACGCACCAGAAACAATGTGGCCAGCCCGACCGGAATATTGATGAAAAAAATCCACCGCCAGGAATAACTGAAGGTGATCCACCCGCCTAGGGTTGGTCCGATCGTGGGCGCCATGATTGCGGTAATGCCATAGAGTGCAAACGCCAAGCCTCGCTGCTGCGGCGGGAAGGTATCTGCCAGAATGGCCTGCGCCATCGGCTGCAACCCTCCGCCGCCTGCTCCTTGGAGCACACGGAAGAAAAGAAGAAGCCCGAGACTCGGCGCCAACCCGCAAAGCAAAGAGCTCACCGTAAACAGAACCAGGCAGGTCATGAAAAAGCGCTTCCGCCCAAAAGCGCCTGCGAGCCAGCCGCTGATCGGTAAGATGATGGCATTCGAGACCAGGTAGGAAGTCAACACCCACGTGCTCTGGTCGTTGCTCGCCCCCAAATTCCCGGCCATATACGGAAGTGCTACGTTGGCGATGCTGGTGTCGAGGACCTCCATGAAGGCGGCGAGTGCTACGACCACAGCGATCAACCAGGGATTGTATCTGGGGCGCCAGACGTCCTGGTCAAGCGTAAATGAGGCGGAACTCATTGGAGGTACACATCCGGCACCACATTCATGCCCGGCCGAAGTTGGTGATCCCGGTTTTCTCCCGGCTCGAGAACGATCTTTACGGGAATCCTCTGGACGATTTTCACGTAGTTGCCAGTGGCGTTCTCCGGCGGAAGCAAGCTGAAGAGCGGCCCGGTGGCACCCGCAATGCTGACCACATGACCTCGGAAGGTTCGGCCCGTGGAATCCACGTGAACTTTTGCCTTCTGACCGACACGCATATAGCGGAGCTGCGTCTCCTTGAAGTTGGCG
>PKXT01000255.1 GCA_003133505.1 Acidobacteriota bacterium | reverse complement strand
TTGATTTCAAAGGCGGACGGAGTCTTGGCGAAGCACACTAGCGGCGAGGCCTCTGCTTTGCCGAAATTGACCGGATGATGAGTTTTCCGCCGCCGCTCGCTGGAAGAGGCGTCTTAGCCTGAGCAACGGCAGCAGCGATGAGCGCCTCGACCTCAGGACGGCCCAACATCTCAGCCGATCCTATACGGATGAAACGATTTTGATTACCCGAGCCGAGCAGTATCTTGTGTGGATCGGGAAGGCTGGCGCCGCGATAGAAGGATAGCCCCACTTCGTTTGCTCCCGCAGCGACCGAAAGAATGCAATCGGACGGGCGTTCCGTCGAACAGTAACCCAGAGCGAAGAAGTTGTAGTTATCGTAAGCCAGTTCGTTCGCAGTAGGCAGTCGCTTCCGTAACGCCTTGCGTGTCGCGCGAATCAAGGCCTGGTTCTTCGGCTCGAATTTGTCGATGAAGCTCTTAAGCTGCTTTTCGGCATCAGCCGATGCTGACCGACCAACCTTCCCGGCTGCCTTCATAGGATTTCTCCTCCATGCAGTTTGTCACAGGCCCAAATTGTTCGAAGCATGACCTATTTCATAGCGGAAAGAAAGCCCTAACGGATTGGCCTAAATGATTGATTTCAAAGACGGACAGAGTTTTGGCGAGGGACACTACAGAAAAGATGTGAAATTCTTGTCATCGTCTCACTGTGCTGCCTAAAAAGTCCATCCACAATGAAAGCGCAATGAGATTACCAAAATGTATCCTAGTGATGCGCACGATCCCAGCGTTATTAAGCCTGCCTGCCGCGCGGAGAACTGTGATATGCCAGTCGGCTGCTACCGGATACCTTTCATTACAAGCGTGTCAGCAACATCATTGCTCCCGACCATCCAGATATCCCCGTGAGGGATTGCGATCCCTCCATCGAGATCGTCGTTCAGAATATTCTTGTACTTGGTGCTGGGGCTGGGAACAATCTTCCAGCCGGTGCCATTCCAGTGCAGTACAAGTGTGGATGACGCGTCGCTGGCAATAACCGTGCTTTCCCCGACGGCCCATATGTCATTTGCGGACGCACCAAAGATGCCACGCAGCCGGCTGCTGTCTTTGCCGCCCTCACCAACATTGGGGCTGGGAACGATCTCCCACGTCGACCCGTTCCAGTGTTCCACCAGCGTCAACAACGGCCTATCATCGGTTGGGCTTTGAACATACCAACCCGCCGCCCAGACATTATCAGGGGCCAGGGCCACAACTCCATTGAGTTCGTTGTACCCACAGCACTGGTCTGGGCTTTGGACATTCATCCATGCAGATCCATCGTAGTGCAATGCACACGTGCCTCCGCCCAAGGTCGATCCTACAGCCCACCCATCATTCGTCGCATCCGCTGAAATGCCCCATACATCGCAATCAGTAACTGGCGGTTGGAATTGGGTCCACGAATTTCCATCGAAGTGTTCGAGCAGAGGAAATGCGTACGGATCCTCGAAAAGTTCACCGCCTGCCCAAATGTCGTTCGTGGAAACCGCTGTAACGGAATTCAAGGAAGCTATATCGGGAGGTGGAAATTGTGGGCTTGAAAATATAGTCCAGCTTGTTCCGTCAAAATGTTCAACGATGGCGGATTCGTATTGCCCGATCACTTGAAAGTTGATATAGCCGACCGCCCATACGTTCGTGGGCGAAACATCCGCCACTCCAGTCAACAGACTTGTGCCGGTTCCAGTCATGTCGGGCGCCGGAAACGCGCTCCAAGCTTGGCCGTCATAATGAATGGTGCTCGCACCCACGGACCACATGTCATCCGCGGAAGATGCGGAAATGGATTCGAGATAGTTCCATGCCGGGTAAGGCTGATTTTCATTGGGCGTTTGCACGATCTGGAAATGAATTCTGGAAGGAAAACCGGGACCATCATTCGAACCTGCCTGGGCGGAAATCAGACTGACGCTGGCAAGAGCCACAAGAATTGCAATATTGCGAAATTTAAACATATTTTCTCCTCTGACCTTTGTGGCGCGGAGCGACTTGAGCCGCATCCCACGCATCCGTTCTAACCTTACAATTCAACGCCAGCGAATATTGTTAATTTTCTGTCACTTCACAAAGACCCATGCCATTAGTGGCGGAAAGAGCCATCCTTATGCGCAATTTGCGCCGATTTCAGAACAGATGGGATTTCCTGCATTCTCCTGATGGCCGACCTGGGACTTTCGAATTGGGCGCTGTCCCTCGCCAAATTTCCATACGCCTTTGAAATCAGCAGGATAGCGGAGCGTGTTCCCTCCTCATTTCATCCGCGAGATATCACCTGGAGGCGTTGAATCTCGAGAAAATTCGCGCTGCTCGCAGTCCGGACCTGTTATGGCGATATCAGGGGGAATTGATTCCCTGACAGGCCCCCCTGATAATTCCCTGTTCCATTGCTGACTGGAATTGGTGCTCAGGACCAGAAATGCTCCAGAATCATGCGCTTACGCCTTCGATCTCTATGGCATGCCCAGCAAGAACGTGGCTCGTAATGCGAGCGCCCGATCGATGCCGCTCAGGAACCTGCTCAGGTGTCTAGTCAGCGCGACATTTAAGGGCATAATCGAAGGGTATTTGGCCAGGCTACCCTAGCCTTTGCCAAGTGCCTTATCATCAGCTCGCGTCCGCATTCTTGGCGGCACTCGGCGCGTCTAACCGGGCCCGTTTACGCCACTGAGGAACCCACCGAGATGACCAGTCAACCCCACAAGCAACATCGCGACCGCTTCGATCGGCAGGCGGTATTTTGGCAATGATTCCTCTGGATGACGCCGCACTCTCAAATGGATCCAAAACACCAGCCAGATCAGCACACTCGATATGCAACCCAAAACTAGGTGCATCAAGAGAATCCCTTTTAGCTTTTGTCCCTCGAGCGCCCACTGCCACGCTGCAAGGCCGGTCGCCACGACTGGCACAGTAGAGACAGCAGCTAGTGTACTGTCCTACAA
>PKXT01000181.1 GCA_003133505.1 Acidobacteriota bacterium | reverse complement strand
GTTTCATCCCAATTTTGAATATACGCTCGCCGAATCATCCCACGGGCCGCTGTTGCTCGCCGTCCAGCGCTTACCGGCGGTAGCTGCGGAATTGGATCTTGAGTTGCGCGATACGGGCCGCCGCTGGAAAGGAAGCGATTTCGAGGGATTGCGCTTTCAGCACCCATTTTTGGATATGCAGGTCCCTGCCATCTTGGGCGAGCACGTTACTCTCGATCAGGGCAGTGGTATTGTACATACCGCGCCCGGCCATGGCGCTGAAGATTACCGTGCGGGGTTGAAATATGGTTTGCAAGTCTATGCCCCCGTCGACGACCGTGGCCGCTTCACCGAGGGGCTGCCGGAATATCTCGGCAAAGCAGTCTTCGATGCGAACCCCATCATTATTGACATGCTTCGTTCCCGTGGTGCTTTGCTGGGCGAGGGAAAACTCCGCCACAGCTATCCACACTGCTGGCGCTGCCACGAGCCGGTAATTTTTCGGGCTACCGAACAATGGTTTGTAGGATTGGATCAACACGATCTGCGCCAGCGCACGCTGGAGGAAATCCGCGGCATCCGGTGGCTCCCCGAGTGGGGACAGGAACGCATGCGGGATATGGTGGCTGCGCGCCCTGATTGGTGCATCTCCCGGCAACGTTTCTGGGGCGTTCCCCTGGTGGTCTTTTATTGTGACGCTTGCGGCAAGCGATTGGGTGACTTTGCGGCCTTACGCGGGGTGCTGCAATGGTTTCAGAAAGAGGGCGCCGATGCCTGGTATTCACACACCGCGGAGGAATTGCTGCCTGCCGGAACGCGCTGCCCATGTGGCGGGAGCAGGTGGCGCAAAGAAACCGACATTCTTGACGTCTGGTTTGACGCCGGTTCAAGCAACCTTGCGGTGCTGAGCGAAAAGGACGGCACGTGGCCGGCCGACGTCTATCTCGAAGGCCCCGACCAATATCGCGGTTGGTTTCAGAGCTCTCTATTAATTGGCATGGGAATAAAGGATCGCGCGCCCTATCGCCAGGTTGTAACCCACGGGTGGACGCTGGATGCCCATGGCCGGCCAATGTCGAAGTCTTTGGGCAACGTCATCCTTCCCCGGGACATCTGTCAGAAGTGGGGCGCTGATTTGCTGCGTTTGTGGGTTGCTTCGCAGGACTATACAGCTGACGTGCGTATGTCCGATGAGGTGATGTCCCAGCTTGCGGAATCCTATCGCAAGATTCGCAATACACTTCGCTTCGCCATCAGTAATCTTTACGATTTCGAGCCCTCTCGCGCGTTGGTTTCGGACGGCGAACTGTGGGAACTGGACGCCTGGGCCGTTGGCCGCGCCGGAGATTTAGTTGAGGAATGCCGCGGCTGGTATAACCAATTCGAATTTCACCGGGTGTTTCACGCCCTATTGGATTTTTGCGTGGTGGATTTGAGCTCTCTCTATTTCGACGTGTTGAAAGATCGGCTGTACACATCCGCTCATAACAGCCGTGGGCGACGATCGGCACAGACGGCCTTATATCGCATTGCGAGCGCGCTCATTCGCCTGGCCGCGCCGATTCTGGTTTTCAGCTCCGAAGAGGCTTGGAGTTTTCTCTTTCGCTCTTCCGCCAACTCAGTAATGGAAATGGGAAGCGTTCACATGGAACTATTTCCGGCTTCCGGCGATTTCGCGCCAATACTGCGCAAAGCACAGCGCGACGATTGGGAGCGCTTGCTTAAGGTCCGTACCGAAGTTCTTCGCGTGCTTGAGCAGGCCCGGGGAGAGAAACGAATTGCCAGCGGATTGGAAGCCCGTGTCGTGTTGGAGGTTTCCGGTGGTTTACAAAACCTCCTGCAGGAATACCACGAACATTTGCCAGTTCTTTTTATCGTTTCGCAGGTGGAATTTCGAGGAAAAAGCCACGGGTCTAGCGCTGATGCGACCTCCCATACCGGAGGAACATTGTGCGCCGTGCATGTTGTGCGCGCCGAAGGCAAAAAATGCGAGCGCTGTTGGAATTATTCCACGTTGGTTGGGACGAACGCCGAGTATCCCACGCTCTGTGAACGCTGCTGGCCTGTTGTTGCCGAACTGGAATCAGATTTTGCTGGTGGGCAGCAGCCGGTGATTTCGTGAGACTAAATCCTGGAATTTCCCGCTGGATTTGGCCAGCTCTGCTCGTTCTCGCTGCGGACCAGACCACCAAGCTGGCCGTCGAACGGTTTTTGCCCCTGGATTCAATCCGCGCGGTAATACCGAATCTATTTAACTTGGTGAATACCACCAATCCAGGCGTTGCCTTCGGGCTATTGGCCAACGCCCACGCCCCCTGGGTAGGCCATGCGCTGGCATTTTTTTCCGCCATTGTAATGGTCTTTCTTGCCTGGATGCTGGCAGCTCGCCGCGCTGGCGGCGTGATCTCTGAATGGGGCATGTCGCTGATTCTGGGCGGCGCCGCAGGCAATGTTCTCGACCGTTTGATTCACGGCAGCGTGACGGACTTTCTTGATTTCTACTGGCGCACCTACCATTGGCCGGCTTTTAACGTCGCCGATTCCGCAATTGTAATCGGCGCGGGGCTCGTTCTCATTGAACTTTTTCATGAGCGCCCTCAACCCGCGGAGGAAGGAATCTAGGACATGCATCCAATTCTTTTTCATTGGGGTCCGATTACCCTCTATAGCTATGGCGTCCTCGTCGCCACTGGGGTGCTTTTGGGTTTGTGGATCGCGCGATGGCAGGCGCCGCGCTCCGGTGTTTCTCCTAACCTGGTGTGGAACGTGGGGATCTACATGGTCCTTACTGCACTGGTGTGTGCGAAGTTGTGGCTCATTTCGCTCTACGCCGGCTATTACTGGGCTCACCCTCGCGCTCTTTTTGACCTTAGCACCCTGCAATCGGGCGGCACGTTCTATGGTGGCATTGTGGGAGCCTTTATCCTGCTGGCTTTCTACAAGTTCGTTAAGAAGATCAAATTGTTGCCGCTGATGGATTGTTACGGACTTGGGTTGCCCCTCGGACACGCCATTGGCCGCTTGGGATGTTTCGCCGCGGGCTGTTGCTATGGCAAGCCGACGTGGTTGCCCTGGGGTGTCACTTACACCAATCCCCAAGCCGCCGAGCTCGTTGGAACGCCGCTGAATATTGCCGTACACCCCACGCAGATTTACGAATCCATCGCCGAGCTGGCAAATTTTTTGATCATTCTCTGGCTGGCACGCCGCCAGAAATTTACGGGTCAACTGGTGGCAGCTTACCTGATGCTATACGGCGTGGAGCGCGGCCTTTTTGAGTTCCTGCGGGGCGATCCCGATCGCACCCTGATGTTCCACGGAGCAGTTTCACTGATGCAAATCGTAAGCGTGGGCATGATTGTTTTCGGAGCGACCATTTGGTATCGCGGATCGAAGCAGCGCCGCCTGGTTCCAGCGCATGCCCACCACTAGACTCGCTCCGTGGTTCGTTTTGTGAATCCAATCGCCGAACCAATCGCGTTGCCAAATCAAATCCAGGATCGCGGTGTGCACGCGATCGAATCGATTCCCGGACGCCATGTTTGGACGGTTTCCCACGATGACGCCGGCCAACGCCTCGATCATTTTCTTTCCGCGCATTTGACCGGCCACAGTCGGGTAAACCTGCAGCATTTGGTGGCAAATGCGAACGTTCGCGTCGACGGAACGATCTGTAAGTCTGCCCGCAAAGTGCGCCCCGGCGAAATTATCACGGCCGAAATTCCCGCGCCGGTCTGGTCCGATGTGGTTCCTGAAGATTTACCCTTCGACATTCTTTACGAAGATAAGTACCTCGCGGTTATCAATAAACCCGCGGGGATTGTCGTGCACCCCGGCGCTGGCAGGCTCACCGGAACGCTGGTGGCCGCTCTGCTTCATCGCTTTGGCTCGCTTTCGNNGGCGGGCCGCTGCGGCCCGGAATTGTGCACCGCCTCGACAAAGGCACCTCCGGTGCTTTGATCGTTGCGCGCGACGATGTCACCCATGCCGCGCTGGTGAAGCAGTTCCAGTCTCGCAAAGTGCAAAAAACCTATCTCGCGCTTCTTCACGGCAACGTGTTGGAAGATTCCGGCCGCATTGAGCTATCCGTGGCTCGCGATTTGCAGCGCCGGATGCGCATGACCACCCGCCGCGATGGCCGCACGGCGCGCACTGATTGGCGAGTGATTTTGCGCTTTGGTTCGTTCACTCTTGTGGAAGCCGGTCTGCATACCGGCCGCACTCACCAAATCCGCGTCCATTTTTCGGCCATAGGCCATCCCGTCGTGGGCGACACTCTCTACGGCGCGCCACGCGAAATTCGCATGAACGACGAAAAACTGCCGCCGCTGGAGCGGAATTTTCTTCATGCCCTGCGCATTCGCTTTGTTCATCCAGTGAAGGGCACTCCACTGGATATCCGCGCCCCGCTGCCCGGGGATTTGCGCACTTTTTTTGTTCAACTGGCGGATAGACTTCGCGTGGATGTTGATCTAATTGACGCTACTTTGAAGCCGTATCTATAATTTACTGTGCCTAAACTTGTTCAAATCCTCGCTTTGATTGCGATCTTTGTGATCGCAAGCCCCAATCCTCATGCACAGCAGCCGTTATCACCCAAGCCTTCCAATACTGCCGCTTCCGTGCCGGCCGCTCCGCCCGAAAATCCACCCACCTCGCAACAAGTGGGCCCGCAGGCAGCGCCATCGCAACAAACTCCACCGGTGATTCGAACTGTCTCCGAATTGGTTCAGCTTGTCGCCGCGGTCACCGACCGCCATCGCGCCTTCGTGACGGATTTGAATCAAAACGACTTCCACATTCTCGATAATGGCCATCCCGAGGGGATTTCCTATTTCAGCCGCCAGACCGATTTGCCGTTGCGAATCGCCCTCCTTTTGGATACATCCAATAGCGTGCGTGATCGCCTGCATTTTGAGCAGGATGCCTCAATAGACTTTCTTACTGATATTCTCCGCCGCCACAAGGACATGGCTTTCGTGATGACCTTCGATAACGCACCCGAGGTGGTGCAGGATTACACCGGAGATATGGACCTTCTAACCCAGGCTATTGAGCGGCAGCGGGCCGGAGGTGGTACAGCGCTTGACGATGCGATCTATGCCGCTTCACAAAAACTGGTGAGTGCCCCGCCCGCACCTGGGGCTGATCCCGCGGTTCGTCATGTTCTCGTGATCTTCAGTGACGGAGATGACAATCTAAGCGATCACGCCGTCAGCGAAGCTCTGGAGATGGCCCAGCGAGCCGGGGTGGCGATTTACGCTATTAGCACGAATACTGACTGGGTGAGCACCGAAGAGGGTGGAAAAGCTCACAAGTCGTTCAAGTCTCACGGAGAAGATCTATTGCAGAATTTCGCTGACCAAACAGGCGGTCGGGCCTTCTTCCCTTATAAGACAGACGATCTGGCCGTTTCCTTTCAGGATATAGGTGCGGAACTGCGCAGCCAATATTTAATTGCGTTCCGTCCTGAGACGGTCATAGCCGACGGCAGCTTCCACGCTCTTAAAGTTTCGACCGGCCGAAAGGATCTGACTGTGCGAACTCGCAAAGGATATTTCGCGCCTTCGCGCTCCTCGTCGCCTGTTCTAAGTCCCGCCCCAGGACATTAATCGCCCTGGCCTAATCCTTTGGAGCGTAGTAACCCTTGCGCGCCAATATCTTCATATCGGCAGGGCTCACTTCCACGCGGATCTTGCGGAACGCGCCATCGCGCGCCGTATTCGTCGGATAGTATCCCACCACATACTGGTGGCGCAGTTCCTCTGAGATGGTATCGAATGCCTGATGTAACGACTTTTCATTGCGCACTACCACCAATCGTCCTCCCGTCTCATTGGTCATCTTCTGGGCGCCGCCTTCATCCGCGCCCTGTCGGGGGTCATATACCAGCAGGATGTGAATCACAGTATCGGCCCGCTGGGCTGCTTCGATGGCGTCCTGAATCTTGAGTTTGCTGCCTTCATCATGGGCATCCGTGCATGCAATCATTGCCTTGCGCCCGGCCTGCCCGGCCAGTTCGTCGTGCGCCGCCAAATAGACCGCATCATAGAAGGCCGTGCCTACGACGTTCTGGTGCCCAATTGGTCCAATCGCTCCGGTTGGGGCGTTGATTCGTGTTCGCATGATGGCTCGGTCAATCTTACTTTTATCCTCTGTAAAATCCGCCAGCAAATCCACGTCTTCATCGAAGCTGAGCACCATGGACAGGTCGCCCTTGCGCATTACCTGTTGCATGAACTCGGTGGCAGCTTGCTGCTCCGCGGGAAGAGTCGCCTGTTCGCTACCGCTGGTGTCCATTAGCAACCCCATAGTGATGGGCATGGATACTTCCTTCGAGAAAAAGGCGATTTGCTGCGGGGCATTGTCTTCGTAAATATGGAAATCTTCTTTCTTCAGGTTTGTAACAATCGCGTTGTGATGATCGCGCACGGTAACGAAGAGAGTTACCAGGTTGGTCTGTACTTGGATCGGTTTCTGAGACTCCTGTCCGAGTGTTGGGAAAGCGGCACCCCCGCCCATCGCAAGAAGCGCCGTTCCTGCAATAACACCGGACCATATGGCGCCGCGGATCGCCGAAGCTCTTTCCCATTTCGTCACATGTTGTTGCCGCATTGTATAATCCTTTGGTCGTTGATCTCTGGACTGAAGACGTTCCCGTGAGTTTCACGTGTCAGATGCGTGGCAGGGTCCGCCGGATGTAAGTTCCGGTCTTTGCGTTATTGATAAAAGGCTTTGTGGACGCGATGTGTGGACCCATTCTTTCCCGGATGAGGTAATTATGCGCCTTCCGCTGTTGATTTCAGCTGTTTTTCTGCTTTTATCAGTGACCAATAACGGTCAGGTGCAGTCGCCTGCGCCGCCGGGATCCCAACTGTCTCCTCAGCCCCAGGCTCAGTCTCAACCCGAGCCCCAACCACAGCCACAATTCCAGTCGCAGGTTGCAAATCAAGGTCAGCAGGGATCTCCCGCCGTTGCAGGTCCTGGCCAACCGTCGGGATCATCTCAGGCGCCGCAACGGGGACCGGGGCACATCATTGTCCGCTCTGAAGAGGTGCTCGTACCGGTCACGGTGAAAGATGATCGTGGCGCTTTGGTTACCGATTTGCGTCGCGACGAATTCCGCATCTTCGAAGACGGTATCGAGCAGCATATTGATCGATTTCAACAGGAAGCCGTCCCCCTGTCGGCAGTTGTATTGGTGGATAATGATTTACCGGATAAAACTGTGGATCCGGTGCAACGCAGCCTGGAAACCATATCCGCTGGATTTGGGCCCAACGACGAAGTTGCAATAGTCACGTTCGATCGGTTTCAAAAAACGGTAATGAACTTCTCGCGCAGCAATGACGTTGTTTTTACCCAGCTTAAACGTGTTCGCCTCGGTTCCAGCATTCCAGGTTCTTTTTCCGGACCGCTTTCTACTGGCCCGCCACTGCTAAATAATCGTCCTGTGGCGGGGGGTGCGGGAAACGGCGACGGCACACTTCCCGGTGTTACCGTGTCGTCCTCCGACACCAAAAATATTGACGACGCCGTTCATTACGCGGGAGAGATGCTACGCACGCGACCCCACGATCACCGCAAGCTCATTTTTATTATTTCCGACGGCAACAACTCCCGCCGTAATCAATGGTCTTTCGATACCACCCTTGATTTGCTGCTTTCATCCGAAATTTCCGTCTATAGCGTGGTGGCCGGACTGAATCCGCTCCACCTCGAAGGCCAGCGCATGGTCCACTACGCCACTGCCACGGGTGGTGATACCTATACAGCTTCGAAACAGCAGGAATTGGAGCGGCTCTATGGCCAGATCACCGAGCAGGCTCGCAACCAATACACGCTGGGCTACATTCCCGAACACCACACGGGCAATCGCACCTATCATTCCATTGAAGTGCGCATTCGCCGGCCGGGATTGAAACTGCTGGCCCGCCAGGGCTATTACACAGCGGCCGTTCGTTGAGCCGCGCTCCGGAAACTTGGTTTGTTCGCCCGCGAAATGGCTACTGCGAGGCGGCAAGAGCGCGCGCTGGATGAATGGTCAGCAAGTCTTCGTGTTCAGGACACAGCAGGCGGTAGTCGCAATAGTTGCACAAGAAGCCCGGCTTTGCTGGAAATTGTCCCGCGCGTATGCAATCGGCGATTTCCCCGACTTCCTGTCGGGCTTGAGTAAGTGATTTCGCGTCCCGCGTGGCGA
The DNA here is from genome assembly GCA_003133505.1 of Acidobacteriota bacterium. GTDB lineage: Bacteria > Acidobacteriota > Terriglobia > Acidiferrales > UBA7541 > PALSA-278. The sequence continues at coordinate 1,961 of PKXT01000181.1, read as the reverse complement.
CGGTTGCGTCATTGATGCCCAGGTTGTAAAAAGTAAGTCGCGAAGGCTCCAATTCTAAAATCTCTTTTGCGGCCATCGCGTAAATGCTGAGTTGCAGGCTTTTCTTGGCGTCCAGCGGCCTCTTTACCGAACCGGTTTTGTAATCCACTATTTCCACGGTGCCATCCGGCAACCGGTCTATTCGATCGATTCGTCCAGTGACCACAATGTTGTGCTCCAGCGGCAGTTCGAACGGTTTCTCCAGCGCCAATACATTTGGCGGCGCGGAATTGTACTTCCCATGGAATGCGCGCAACTGGTCCAATCCGGCTCGGCGGTATTCCTCTTCCTGGTAGGCGTCTTCGAATCCCGCGGCTTTCCATTCTCGCGCATAAATCAGTTCCACGTCCGCGAAGGTCATGGGCTGTTCGCGCTGCCATGCCAGAGCCATTTCCCGCAGTGTTACGTGCATCACATTTCCAAAGGTCAGCGTGGCGTGCGGCCCTCCGCGGATGCACCATCTCGCCGACAGCGAGTATTTCATCGGGCACTTTTGATATTGGTCCAATGCCGACGCGCTGAGCCGCAATGGTTCCTGTAGCGGCGGATGATAGGCACGGGCCCACAGCGCCACCTGCGAATACACGTAGGAATCCGGCGATGCCGCCGTAAAAAGGCCTGGCCGCGACGCGTCCGCCGGAACTGGCGCCGCTGTTTCTACTTCCGTGGGAACTTCCACCGTTGGAGTCAGTTGCTCCAGGTCTTTTCCCTGAAGCTTGCCTCCGCGAAGCAGATCGTCGAGAAATACCGATTGCTGTTTCTTCAGCCCGAGGACCGTAGTCAGCGTCAAGCGATGCCGCGCTCGCGTGAGCGCCACAAAAAATAGCCGTCGCTCTTCCTGAATGTGGAAGCCGCTTTTCGGAGTTCCTTCCTTAATTAGCTCCGCCGGAAACTCCAATACCGGTTTTTTTTCGCTGCCGGGAAATGACTGCTTGCATAACCGCATGACAAACACCTGGTCGAATTCCAGCCCCTTCGCGGCATGCGCGCTCATAAGTTGCACCGCGTCGCTCGAGGTTATTTCTTCTTCGGGACACAGTTCGCCGCCGGCCTGCAGGTAATAATCAAAATATTCCAGGAAATCCCGCAACCCCCGCGCGTCCGATTTCTTTTCCCACTCTTCAATCAGCTTGGCCAGGACGCTAAGGCCCGCTTGGTCGGCATCGGAGGCCAAGGTGGTCACATTCAGTCGCTGCACGATCTCATCGAAAAGTTGCCGCGCAGGTATCCGCCGCGAGAGCGCCAGCATTTCCTGCAAAATCTCCACCAGCTCTTCACCGCGCTGTTCGCCCGCTGCGGGAAAAAGCGGCATCTGAGGGGCGGACATTTCCTCGCGCAACGTCTTCTTCCGGCCGGCTCGTTCCGCTAGACGCGCCAAATCAGAAGGCTCGAAGCCCCATCGCGGCACAGCCATCAAGCGCGCGAAAGCGACATCGTCGCCAGGATGCGCGATGGACCGCAGCCATGCCAGCATGTCGCGTACAAGGGTATTAGGCAGCACTGATAAACCGCGAACCACGAAGGGGATATTGCGCCGGCGCAGTGCTCGCACAAGATGATTGCGGTGCGCGTGCATGCGATACAAGACCGCGAACCTCGACCATTCGCCGTTTGCTCCTCGTAAGCGTTCGATTTCTGAAGCGATCCATTCCGCTTCGGCGAGCGGGCTGGTGAATTCGCAGATGCGGACTTTCTCGCCCGGAGGGTGCGTGGGTATCAGGTTTTTCGAGTTCTGCGAGGAGAGAACGTCTGAGCGTTCATTGTATTGGATCACTTCCTGCGCGGCATGAAGGATGCGCCCGGTCGAGCGATAATTCTCCGTCAGGGAGACCATAGCCGGCGGGTTTGGCTTGCCATTGCCGCCGGGGTGCTGCGCGAAGCGTTCCATGAATACGGTGAAGCTGCCGAATGAGGCGCCGCGG
>PKXT01000151.1:8323-8517 GCA_003133505.1 Acidobacteriota bacterium | reverse complement strand
GCTACCAGCAGTTTGGATTCGGTGGGCTACTGGACCGGCGGCGCGGCGGCCTAGCCCCAAGCGCGTGGCGGTGGCTACGGTGGAGGATGTGTTGCGACTGTACCGGGATTGGCGAAGAGCAAGAATCTCAAGCAGCAGGCCGGTCCGATTGCCGAAAAGCCTGCTCATGACGGCGAAAAGGGATAGGATCAGGG
>PKXT01000151.1:0-8270 GCA_003133505.1 Acidobacteriota bacterium | reverse complement strand
CTATTCGATGCTCAGGCCAAAGGCGTGCGCCGGAAGCCCGCCGATCTCGCCGGGACCTATAACAAATTTGTTGTGTCTATGGCAGGAGAAGAGTACGATGTGCGAGTCACAGGGGTCCATATTGGAAACCCCGGTTCAGACCAGCGCGCTTCAGATTCGCTGCGGACGTGTAGGCCATCCACCCCAGCTTTAGCCAACGATGCACTGCGGAGACTGTGGCTTGGTTCAGCAGAAGAAGGAGAATGAGCAAATGAATGTGAGACAGTACGTCGCAAGAAGCACGCATCTCGATTTGGGAAAGAGAAAGGAAAAGATGCATTTCGCATCCAACAAGCGGTGGCTCCTCGCCGCGATGGCGACGCTGGCGCTGGCGTTGCCGATTCTGGCTGGGCGTTGGATCAATCTCGCGCCGCTCCCCAATGCGCTCGCCAATATGAACGTAAATTCGATCAATGGCCTCCTGTATGTCACTGGCGGCCAGGAAAGCAGCGGCAGCAGGGTTTCCAGCCTGTATTCTTACAATCCAACCTCCAACTCGTGGAGCACGCTGGCGTCTCTTCCGGCTGCGCTGGACCAGGCGGAGAGTGGGGTGATCAACGGTCAACTCNNCCCAACGAGCGGACTCTTCATCTACGACCCGCCGAGCAACACCTGGACGACAGGCCCGGGCTTGTCTCATCTGAGCGGGGGGGGAATAGGTGGAGAGATCAACGGGAAGCTCTACATCACCACACCGGATAATGGATACAACGGGTATACGAATTATCTCGATATTTACGATCCCTCCGCGGGGGCCTGGACCAGCCTGCCCGATTCCATCGACGCGCATTCAAGTGGTGCCGGCGGCGTCATCAACAACAAGCTCTACGTTTCTTCGGGTGTTGGCGACAGCTATGGATGGACGAGCGTCACGGAAGTATACGACCCCGTGGCAAACACTTGGACAAACCTGGCTCCGATTCCAATGCCCGTGGTGAATCCCGGGAGCGCAGTTAGCTGCGGGAGATTGTTCGTAATCGGCGGAGCTTTTTCCGATGGAACTGTTTCCAACCTCGTGCAGGTCTACGACCCGCTGAACGACAACTGGGCCTCACAGGTACAGCGGACGACTAGGCAAGCATTTGGTGCCAGCGTTATTGACCACTACATTCTCGCTGTTGGCGGTGTCAACAGCGCATCTCAATTTCTCACTACGAATCAGGCGACGCAAAGCTGTCACTGAACTCCGTTTCTTCGCGGCCATCGCCCTGTCCCTCGCCATAATTCCGTCCGCCTTTGAAATCAATAAGATAGCGGCGCTTCCGTAATCTATTTCTGTTATTAGAAATTGGCCATGATCCGCCTGATTTTATCCCTTTTCGCTATCATCAGCAGGTTTTTCTGCGATCGGAGCAGCCTGCTGTTTGAGAGCCTTGGTCACACTCGGAACAGTCTGACTGGAGTGTAGCGGGCTAGGATTTCCGTCTGGCGCGGTTGCCCACCGCCACTAGAAAAATGGCACTCTTGCCTTCGGCGTGGGGAGAGAAGAAACGAATCACGTCATCGTCGTAGAACGTGAGCCCGGTGGCGCCCAGGCGCTGGGCATAGGCCCCGAGATACAGCTTACCACCCAGGATGCCAGCTTCGAGTTGCACAGCACGATACCCGCGATTGCCCAATTGCTCGAAGATCGGCCGCAAGTCCGCCAGGAAAAAAATAGCCACGGCAGCGTCGGCAGGCAATTCTTGCTCCAATCCGAGGTAACCAGCCTGGGTGCGGAAATTTCCCTGCTTCAGACACTCCAGTGTTCCACGGTCGCGGTGAAAGACGTAAGCTCCGGAATCAAGACCTTCCACGGCGTGGACAATCAGGTAGAGCTGATTGAGTTGAGATCCCATAGGCGCAAGGAAGTCGGCTGGTATGCCCCGGTTGGCTCGGTCCAGCAGGGTGGAAAGCTGCGCCAGGGTAATCGGGGTGCGGTCAAACTTGCGGCTGGAACCGCGCCGCAGGATGACCTGCTCGATGGGATCTCGGGGCATCGCCGCATCTGATAGGGGGCGGAGTTGAACGAGCGGCCCGGCACTCGGCAGAGATGTGGGCACCGGCGCCTGGGCGTGCCATCTCTTCACTTCCTCAGCCGAATGAAGCGAAGACGCGGCGTGCATTTCGCGCATGAGTGGATAATCCTCCTCGTGCGAAGAGATCGGGACGGTTTCCAGGAACAGACGGGAGAATTCCACAGGTGATTGCGGGGGTAGAGTTGCGATGTGGCCAAGGGTTACCAGGGAGAAGGCCACTTCACGGTCGGGATCAACATCCAGGAGGCGGTTAATATCGCCGTCCACGAAACCGCACACCACCTTGGCCGGCAGCCCCAGGGCGGTGCCGATTGCAAGCAGGTTGGCGAGCAAGGTGCCATTGTCCCAGCCGAAATGGCGGTAGGTGCGGGCCTGATATTTCCAGGCATTGCGCCAGTACGTGCAGGTGCAAATGATGGTGAGTGGCGCGTGTGCGACGGCGGATTCGCCGCCGGCGGCTTCGAGCAGGACACGGCGATGATCTCCGGTGCGCAGCTCGCGCAAGCCGAACTCGGCGGGGGCAAAGTGATAGACGCCGGCCTGCAGGTTTTCGAGGTCGCCACAAACCAGATAAAGCTCGACCTCGTATAGCGCCCCCGTGCAGGCTGCTGCGCGAAAGAAGATCTCGCCTCCCGGATACCCTCTCTTGCGAGTGATGCCAGCGGACAGATAGAGCAGTTGGGCCACGCCTTCCAAATCCGGCACCGCATTTGTCTTGGCGGGGACGCTTTCAGCGATGGCAGAAAGGGCAGCGATGCCAGTTGGGCGCACCTCCACTGGTAAGTACAAGGGTTCCAGTGTCGGATAAATCTTGAAAGGCAAGGGCTGGTTGGACCGATCCAAGAAATGCGGGTTGGCCCGGATGCTGGTGTAGGAATGCTTGGTGGCATAGTGGTAGGCCCAAGCGGTTTCAGAATTGTAGTTGTCAGTCATTGTTCATAAATGTGCCGCGGATGCATCGAGAGACATGAACCATGGGGGCCACAATTCAGTGACCATCCAAAGTCTCTCAGTGCAGGGACATTTCTGGTGGTGAGGACGCACACCCCAACGCACGAAATCGTTGAGCGCGCGAACGTACCCCGTGCAGAATGGATGCAGACTAGCCGCCTTTTTTCTTTGCAGCCCACCTTGCTTTCATTACCTTGCTTATCTTGGCTTTCGCTGCGGCAGACATGGTGAATTCCCTTTTCGGCCGATGTAGCCGACCTGGTTATGCGGCACCTTATTCGTAATCTCGACCACGCGCAACAAACTCATTGATGTGACAATTTCTGCGCTTACCCGCTCTAGTTCTTTCCCGCCCTCAACACCCGGGGATTGGAACTCGGGCGCGGTTGGCTTCGTCGACCAGAACAACTCGCGGCCTGTGCGAAGCAATTTCCTTCTCATCCATCTGGCAAAACGCCGCAATGATCAGGCTGTCTCCACGCTGGACGTGTCGCGCGGCACCTCCGTTGAGGCAGATTTCGCCCGAGCCCCGCACCGCAGTGATGACATAGGTCATGAATCGCGCGCCATTGGTCACGTTCCAGACGTGTACGGCTTCGTTGGGCACAAGGCCCGCGGCATCCTGAAGATCCTGATCAATCGAAATACTGCCCTCATAGTTCAAATCGCTGCCAGTAACCGTGGCTCGATGAATCTTTGATTTCAACATTTCGCGCAGCATTCATTTTCTCCTCGTTGGAATATCGCCTGCCCGCGGCATCCTTGTCGTGGCACCACAACCTGAGTCGGGGCAAGGGGTCGACGGGTTCTCGCCCGAGGACTTTTACCCGAGGCTTCTGCAGCGTGGTTCCGGGTGCCGTATCCTTTGAGACGGTATTCTTGGCTCCGCCGCAGACTTTCGCAGTAATCTAGCCGCCAAAGCCTCAGCCTGAACCTTATGCAGGCTGTCCGAAAGTATTTGTCCCAAAATCTCGACATTGGGCTTACGGAGCATTTCGATATGCCGTCCCGGAATTACGTGGATATGCAATTCGCCTACCGGAAATTCCTGCCAGCCCATTCCGACATGACGATCTCCCGGTCTTTTAGCGGGACGGAAAAGAATCACCTTCCCCGGATAAGGATCGGGCGGACAGTAATCGCCTATCGCATCGCGCATAAGATGGAACGAATCGCGCCTCTCAACCGGAATTTCCTTATCCAAAAGTCGATACAGTAGTTTAGTCGAAAGCCATTTCAGCTTCCTCTTATAGCGCGCGGCGTCGAGCTTGATTGTATCCACAATTGTGTCGATCTTTTGTCGAAGACTGAGAGTCTTCAAGATCCCCCACTCAAATTTCAGATCGTCGAGCAGGTGATAGCGCAGCCGCGCCGTGCGCGACATCGCGGCCACCTTAGATCTGTATCCCGGCGCGGGAGAATCGATGATTGCCAGCAGGCCCACTGTTTCACCTTGCTTGTAAAATTCGCATGCAATAGCGAATGCAATTCTGCCGCCCAGGCACATTCCCCCTAGATAGTATGGCCCTTCTGGCTGCACCTTACGTATACGCGATACAAATTCCTGAGCCACTTCCACAAATCCGCGCTTAATGTGCTTATCGAACATTTGGTCAAACGGAAGCACATAGAGCGGCTGGTCGTTGCCCAGCTCTCCTTCCAGATTTCCGTAATCGATACGGTCGTAAATGCAGAAGAATGCCGGCCTTGAGCCCTTCGGCTGCACCGCAATTACGGCTGGCGCGGCCCATCCCGAGTTGCGCAAGGCATTCGCAAAACCTTCAACTGTCGGCGCTTGAAGTAGCGCGACCAGGGGCATCTTCTTGCCCACCGCTTTTTCCACTTGGCGTAGCACGCTCACGGCTAATAGCGAGTGGCCCCCGAGCGTAAAAAAATCATCACGAACCCCTACCTTCGCCATGCCAAGCGCTTTCCCCCATATTTCTATAAGCTGTTGCTCGAGGAGATCACGCGGTGCAACATAGTTCACTTCCCGCTCGGTAACGAGATTATCAGGAGCAGGCAATGCGCAACGATCCACCTTGCCATTGGGCAAGAAGGGCAACGAACTGAGTAAGACGAATGCGGAAGGGATCATGTATGAGGCCAGGCTTATCTCGAGAAAGCTGCGTAATTCAGGGACAAGTTTGCTCCCCAGCCCATTCAGAGCTGGATTCGCTGAACTGACGGTTGAGACGCTCTCCCCACTAGCAAGCTCATTCCCTTCCGATGTGGATGAGTCGTACGAGTTAGGGACTACGTACGCGACTATGCGTTTGTTACTAATGTCATCATCAAATGCGACAACCACAGCCTGTCTGACCCTTGGATGTCGCAAAAGCCGCGACTCAATTTCACCGAGTTCGACGCGATACCCGCGGACTTTCACCTGATTATCCATGCGGCCGAGGAATTCGACATTGCCATCGGCTAGATAACGGCCGCGGTCACCCGTGCGATACAACATGGTCTGCTCCGAGCCGGCAAATGGGTTGATTATAAACTTTTCCGCCGTTAACTCGGGATGGTTCAAATAGCCAGATGTCAGTGAGTCGCCGCCCACACAGATCTCGCCAGGAATTCCAATCGGCATTGGTTGGCGTTCTGAATTGAGGATGTAGATTTGAGTGTTTGATATCGGCCGGCCGATGGGGACGCTGGCAGCGGATGAGTTCTCTCGCGCGTCATAGCAAGTGGCATCTCCGACCGCGACTTCTGAAGAGCCATAAAGGTTCAGGAGAATTCTGCCGGGTAGCAATTGCTGAAAGCTCTGTAATGACCTAACCGGCAGCACCTCTCCGCTGCTTATCCAATATCGAAGATCTGGAAGACTCGCGGCTAAGTCATCGCCGCTTTCCAGCAATACACGTAGAAGGCTGGGCACTAAAATAATCCGCGATACCTTCCCCGATGCAAGGGCCTGCAACAGGCGCGGGGTATCCTTCACGACATCGTCCGGAAGTAGAACTGTGGGAATGCCTTGCAATAAAGCCCCCCACATTTCCCCGACAGAGTCCACGAAATTTAACGCAGTCTTTCCGCAGCATACTTCCCCAGCGAAAAACGGATATTTCTTCCACATCCAGGCAAAACCGTTTAGAGATCCCCGATGAGATGCCTGAACGCCTTTGGGCCGCCCGGTCGAGCCGGAAGTGTATATCACGTATGCGGGGGCATCAGGAGAGACAGGAGAATTGATGTTTTCCACGTCGGCTGCCGTGCTCAACTCCGAAATCTCTTGCGACAAGAACATGGGCATTCCTGAGATGGCCGCCGCCCAAGAAGGCATTGAATCGCACATCAGAAGTTGGATTTCAGCATCTCTTACCATAAAAGCGAGGCGCTCTGGGGGATACGCGGGATCAAGCGGAACATAGACCCCGCCAGCTTTCAGGATGGCCAGCAGCCCAACCGCTAGTTGCAATGACCGGGTCATGCTCACGCCAACGCGCATTCCGCGCGCCACCCCGCGCTCGGTCAGCAGGCGCGCCAGCTGATTGGCCTGACCGTTCAATTCTTCATATGTGATACTTTCTTGCTCAAAGAAAAAGGCTGCAGCCTTAGGAGTCTTTCTGGCTTGACGCTCAAACAATTGATGGATTGTGGCGGCCGGATATTCCGCAGCCGTGTCGTTGAAGCCCACCAAGAGGTTTTGCCTTTCCGAGACGGACATCAGAGGTACGGTGGCAACAGGCTGATTGGGATTTGCGATCGCATTGGCTAGCAAATTGTGGAAATGTCCAACCATTCTCTGAATAGTCTCGCAGTCGAACAAATCCGAATTGAACTCAAGGCAGCCAGTTAACTCGTCTGAATCTTCGGTTATGTAAAGGTGCAGATCGCACTTGGAGGTCCCATTGTCAACAGAAATAAATTGGGATTTCACCCCCGCCAAATGCAATTTCAGCCAAGCATCCTTTTGTTGCGCGAATACTACCTGAAATAAGGGGTTGTAGCTGGGGTTGCGTTCCGGTCGCAATGCTTCTACCAGCTTGTCGAACGGCACGTCGCGGTGCGCATAGGCGAAGAGCATCTTCTCGCGCACGCTCTCGAGGATGTCCAGAAACGTCGGCTGTCCGGAAAAATCCGTCCTCAAAACAATGGGGTTGACGAAAAATCCAATTAGACCTCGCAACTCATGGCGTTCGCGGCCATCGGTCTGGAAAGCACTGATGATGTCAGTTGAATCAGTGTACCGGTGCAGCAACGTTTGTAATGCGGAAATGAGGGTCATGAATACGGTGACCCCGGAGCGGCGGCTGAGGGCCGTGATCCCCGCGGTTAAATCCTTACCCAGGGTGAAGTGCTGGGTTTTGCCCCTATAGCTCTCCACCTGCGGACGAAGCCGATCTGTTGGAAGAGGCAGCAGCGGTGAAGCCCCCTCCATCTGTTTTTTCCAGTAAGAGATTTGGGGGCGGAGCAATTCTTCCCTAAGCCGGTTTCTCTGCCACTTAACAAAATCCGCATATTGGACTGGCAACTCTGGTAGCGGAGACCGCTCACCCTTGCAAAATGCCTTGTACAACACATTTATCTCGGCCATTAGAACACCTACCGAGGATCCATCCGCAACGATATGATGGACGGCAATCAGCAGGATGTGTTCTTCGTCCCGCAACCGCATGAGCGTGGCGCGAAACAAAGGCCCCTTGGCGAGATCCATCGGGCGCCGGAGAGCCCTCTCGATCATGCGCTGCGCTTCGGCTTCGCGCGCGCAATCAGGCCACCCTCTCAGATCCAGGTTATGCATCTGAAATGCCACCGGCGAAATGACCCGGGGAACTGGGGTCTCATCCANNGCGCAGACTCTCATGCCGGCGAACGATCTCACCGAGACTGCGCTTAAGAGCATCGGCATTGAGCGGGCCGCTTAATCGCCAGGCGAAAGACAGCATGTACGCGAGCGAAACGTCTTCGATCTGGCAGAGAGCCCATAGGCCTTGCTGGGAAAACGACAGCTCCGCTCGCTCTCCGAATCCTCGTGGGTCGATCGGTGCGTAAGGCGCTGCCCGTGTGAGCAGACTCCACGAGCGCGGCGAAGATTCGGTCTTGTCAGCTATCGACATAATTCAAGCGAACATTGCACATCATGCGTGCGAGCCCAAAGCGTCCAGGTCATCTTCATTTACGAACCCTTGCGAAAGCAAGGTCAACACAAATCTGAGTCTTTGAGCCGCCTACCACGTTGCGAACCACTGCGTCCCGCGTAAAGCGCCAATCCTGTCAAAATTGGCCTCAGGCGCTAGGACGATCCAACGCCGG
>PKXT01000328.1 GCA_003133505.1 Acidobacteriota bacterium | reverse complement strand
TTTTCTTTTCGCGCTGGGCGTTCTCGGATTCGATGCGCGCGCGGATCTGCGTCTTGGCGATCACCATGTCGTCATATCCGCCCGTATACATAATCACGGTTTGATAATCGATATCCGCTGTATGGGTACAGACGCTGTTCAAAAAATGGCGGTCGTGGGAAATTACGATTAGAACGCCTTCGTAAACGCGCAGGTAATCCTGCAGCCAATGCACTGAATCAAGGTCCAAATGGTTGGTCGGTTCGTCGAGCAACAGCGCGGGAGGAGTCCCAAACAGCGCCTGAGCCAGCAACACGCGCACCTTTTGTCCGCCCTGCAACTCGCCCATCTTGCGTTCATGGAGGGCGTCTTCCACACCGAGGCCGTCGAGCAAAATGGCCGCGTCCGCTTCCGCCGTGTAGCCTCCCTCTTCGCCAACAATTCCTTCAAGTTCGCCCAGTCGCATACCGTCTTCATCGGTCATCGAATCATGCGGCTTGGCGTAGAGAGCTTCGCGCTCCTCCAACGCTTTCCACAATGGCGCGTTACCCATTACCACAGTGTCAACCACACGATATTCGTCAAAGGCGAACTGATCCTGCCGCAGCACTCCAAGCTTCTTCGGCCGGGTTATCGAGCCGGCGGATGGCTCCATTTCGCCCGTCAAAATCTTCATTAATGTGGACTTGCCCGCGCCGTTGGGGCCGCTAATAGCATACCGGCGGCCAGACAGGAAGGCACACGTAACGTCGTCGAACAGAATTCTGGCGCCGAAGCGCATCGAAACATTGTTTATGGAAAGCAAAGGCCCTCTTCGGTTTTTTCTAGCGGTTCTGCAATTATATCGCAAAATCCCCGGCGGCGGAAGACTGTCAATAAGCGAGTTTTTTGGAGCAAGCGGCGGATCGGGTAGACTGGCCAATATGCGCGAACATCTTATCGGGGTTCCCAACCTTCTGGAAGGCGAGCGTCGCTGGGCATGAAAACATCCGCGGGGCTGCACTTCAAAACTTTCCTTTTGATTCTGTTAATGGTGATATTCGGGCCGCTAGGCAACGTATTCCTAGGCAAAGGCATGCGAGGAATCGGCGCGGTGACCAGCCGGGCCCCGGCGGCTCTGCTACCGATGTTGGGACAAATTCTTCGGTCCGACGCAATCTGGCTTGGCATTGCGTCTTTAATCGCTTTTTTTTTGGCTTATATGCTGGTATTGTCATGGGCCGACTACAGTTACGTCCAGCCAGCATCATCCTTCGCCTATGTGGTTGTGGCCCTGCTGGGCCATCTGGTGCTTCATGAAACCGTCACACTCACGCGATGGCTCGGTGTCCTGGTCATTTGCATGGGGGTCCTTGTCGTAGGGCAAACCCCGCCCCGCACCACGGAGCATGCCTAGTGTTGTGGGAGACGGTATTGTTTGGGCTGATCATTGTCGCTGGCACCGTCGGCGAGCTGTGCGTGGCCCGCGCCATGAAGAAGGTTGGCGAGGTAACCGACTTCCGTCCAGTCGCGCTTATTCGAGTGATTCTCTCGGCACTGCAAGTTGGCTGGATGTGGCTGGGCGTCGCGCTAATGGCGGTCGCGTTCTTCGCCTTGCTCGGCGCGCTTTCTCTTGAAAATGTAAGTCTTGTTGTACCCGTCACGGCACTGAGCTATGTCGCGGGCACCCTTGGGGGCAAGATCTTCCTTGGAGAGAAAGTCTCGTCAAAGCGCTGGGCCGGAGTAGCGCTTGTCTGTATCGGCGTCACCCTGGTATTTATCGGCCGAAAGTAGATTGGCTTACCCGCGGATTCTTATGTGGACTCACCGCCTGCCCCAGCCACCCATTAGCGTCCGAATGGGCGAACGCGAATATACGATACTCGACCATTCCGCCTGATTAGCTTTCCGTCGGACTTGAAGGCTCCGGACACAGCACGCCATCCCGAATGTAATAGTCGGCATCGCGCCAGCGGAGTTTCTTCCGTACGAAGCTAGCCCCCCAAATGGCAAAGGCCACCGCATCCCACACCATAATCAACGACATTTCTTTCCACAATCGCGATCGCTTCAGGCCCCGGATACCTATACTCCAGGTTAAGGCGATTCGAAGCAGGAGATATGTGGCAAGGTAAGCCAAGGCTATCTTCGCCGAGGGATGAATTGCAATGGCCGCCAAAGACCAAGGCAGTCCTTGGGTAAGGAGTAGCCCGAAATGGCCCCACGGACGCATATGCCTCATCACGACCATCCACCGCATGCGCTTTTCCAGTAACTCGCCGAACGTGTGGTACCCAGCGAGCTTCAATACGGTATAAGGGATGAGCTTGACTTCATGGCCATGATCGGCGATTAAGCGCCCGACCAACAGATCGTCACCTGGTCTGCTTTCAATCGCTGCAAACCCTCCAAAGTCCGCCAAACGGGCGCGCGTGGTCGCAATCGTGGGGCCCAGCGCGAACTTGACTCCATCCAGTTGCCAAGCGACCAGGATTCCCGCGTAGAAATCCGACACCATACCCACGGCTTGGAGGCTAGCCGCAAACCTCTGATCATCGGTTGGCAAGTAGAAGCAAGTCACGGCTCCCACCGCCGGATCGGCAAGAGGCCCAACCACCGACCGCAGATAGTCGGGTGCTACTCGTACGTCGCTATCCCCTATCACCAGTACTTCGTTTTGCGCTTCATCCACCAAACGTCTTAGTTTGGCGACTTTATCATTGGGCGCGGTGCTGCCAGAACCAAACAATACTCGAATGTTCCGGAGGGGGAACTCGCTGGAGAGCCTGTCGATTACCGAAACCACGGGATCGTCACGCCGGTCAACGCAAAATAAAATCTCATACTCCGGATAATCTTGCCGGCATAAGCTCGCGAAATTCTCGTAAGCTTCGGGATCAACACCGCGAATTGGTTTTAGAACGCTTACCGGCGGAGTTTTTCCGGTTCGCTCGGGCGGCTGCCCAAAAAACCTCCACGAGCTGTATAGCGCGATCAAATAGTAGATGAAAGGAAGGGCGGCCACGCCCAGCAGGAAATAGACAGCGAGTGAGGAATTCATCGCTCTCCGGCCGAATCGAATATGCCCGCTCTAAGGCCGCGCAAGTAGATACCCAAGCCCACAATACCGATGAAGGCCGACCATATCCGCCAACAGAGTAAAGCCTCCGCACCTCCGCGCAGTCCGGTGAGATGGAAGAGANNCACTCCCAGTCCGCCGGGAGTGATGGGCAGGCTATTGGCGATGTATCCCATGGGGATAACTAGGCACATTTTCATAGCCAAAGCCGACGGATTCACGGCCAGAACGGCGAGGGCGGTAACGGCGATAAGGGAGAAGTTGGCTAGAATAGAAACCCCCAGCACCTTTACCAGCGTTGCGGGGGTGCTGCGATAGGTGCCAATCGTTTCCAGCGCCCGCAGGGCGAGATTTCTCCACTTTGAAAATCGCCATGCTCCGCGCTCCAATAACCTCACCAGCGGCTGATTGAATAGGCAGAGCATTGCAAGGGCCAGCAAGCCGAGGGCAAGAACGGCCGCTATGGCAAGCAGAAAACGCAACACCGCGACGCCCTGGATAAGCCGGAGGAACATGGGAGCGAACAGCATAGGCAACAGCAACATGGAGAAAAGTCCGATGACCCGGTCGAAGATCACCACCGTAATGATTTCCGTCTTTCGGCCACCATTTTCCCGCGAAGCGTAAAAAAGCTTGGCGATATCTCCACCCGCGGCGCCGGGCAGGAACGTCGTGAAAAAGCAGCCGATCAGGGTCAGGCGCATAGCCATGGTCCACGAGAGATACAAACCCTGGGGCCGAAACATCCAGGTAAGACGCAGAGCCATCAGAGAGGCGTCAAAAAAAAGAAGCGTCAAAGCCGCCAGGGTGATGGGCCAAGCGGTGAAGAGCTTCGACAAGGCATGGAAACTAATGACTTTCGACTGCGCGAGGTACGCAACCAGGCCAAAACCAATTCCCAACCGCACCAGGGAAAACACCACTTTGCGGAGCGGCTTCGCGGAAATTACCTCTTCCTGCAACAACGGCTGACTCAAACTTGAGGTTATGGGTTCGCCCCTTCCAATGGAATCCGCGCATCGAGATGTGCGGCCAAACAGAACTGAAATTGTCCCGTCACGGCGTTTTCACGCGCCGGGGATCAAATCTTAGTGTACAGCATCGCCCGAACGTATACGTGGCCCTAGCGGCCTACGGCAGGACGGAACCGGGCGCCGGCTGATTGGTTAGAAGCAGTTTTCCGCCGCTTTCCACCACAACATTCAGCTTCGCCGGACCCACCAGACGTTCCAAGCGGGGCAGTGATGGCTGCTTGGCAAAAAGGTAATAGCGCGCGGGCTGAAGCCAGAGATCGCGGAATTGCGAATCGTCAATGAAGACATCAGGAGCCCCGGGCGCATTGGAGCCATATTCAAGGTTTTGGACGCGGCCATTGAGAAGCAGGGCAGTTCGGTTGGTGTAAAAGAAAACTGAAGAAAACGGATAATAATGCCCTTCGGTAATCAGGCCGCCCGCGGCGCTGCGCTGCAAAACCGCGGCCAGCGGCCGAGACGACAAGAAAGGATCAAAGGCTACCATCGCCAGACGCGCCGCATGGAAAAATAGGATCATCATGAGAGCGGCGGCGAGAAATGCGCGGTGACCGACGGCGCGGCACGTTCCCAGCGCGCCTATTGCGAACGCAACGGCCGCAAGCAATAAAGGCACGCGAAGATAGGCGAAGGATTGGAGAGTGAGATCCTCCATGTGACCTAGGGACAGGGTATAAGCACCAGGATGATGGCTGAGGGCCGCGGAAATATCCCCCGGCGTGGCCACATTGCGCACCAGAAACAAAATAATAATCGTCGCCAGCGCCGCGCATGCGGCGATAGCTGAAAGCACC
>PKXT01000337.1 GCA_003133505.1 Acidobacteriota bacterium | reverse complement strand
ATCAATATCGGCATGTACCGCCAACCTTACCGCGCGGCTGTCCCTTTCGTGGGTGACGGCTCGAAATCCTTGTAGTTTTCACCAAACTTCTATCAGTGCGGCTACCGGAAAGTCGATTGTTCGGTTCCGAAAACATGGGTGCCTGTTCGGCCCGCGCCCCTACTTGAGGCTCTCCAGGTAGGCAATTAGCGCTTTCAGATCGTCGGCCGGCAGGTTCACGGCTGGCATGCCGCCTGCAGTCATCTTGACGGTAGGATGGTGTAGGAGCATAGCGATCCGATCGGAGGAAAACTTTGCGGAGATGCCAACTAAAGCGGGGGCTGCGGCTGTACCCACCCCACCGTCGCCATGGCATGCGTTACAGGATTGCGCCTTGAAAATTGTCTCGCCTTTCGCAGCCTCCGGGTCAGCGAGGGCCACATTCGCGGCAGCCAGTGAAGCGGAGGAAAGCTCCGGCTCGAATGGCTTGTGCATGTATTCTTCTTCTTCCATTTTTTGCTTGGCAAGTTGTTGCACAACTCCCGGATCGTGTTGGTCCTGGTACTGGCTTCGCAAGCCCAACCCAACCAGAGCGAACAGCACGAATGCATATGCTCCCATGGCCACCGGGCGCTTCCAGGGCCGCCGCTCGATGCTGCGATCGAGAAAAGGCACAGCGAGGACAGCCAGGGCCAGAACCATGGGAATGATCAGGATGCCTACCACCGATGCGGCGCCGTGCCAGTATTTCAGCCACTGAAAAATGGGCAGGTAATACCACTCGGGCCGTGGAATGTATTGGGGATCAGCGGCGTTGGCAGCCGGACCCAGCGGCATCGGTACCAAAAAACATAGTATTCCGAGCCCGACAATCAGTAATGCCGTGAGCGAAAGATCCATCAGAATCTGCCGGGGATAGAACGGTTCAGACTTTTGTTCCGGTTTGTAGGGGTTCTCGGTGACCGGTCCCGCGGCGCCCGCCTTGCGGAACAGAAAAACGTGCGATCCTATGAGCGCAAAGATGCACGCCGGGATCAAAAACACGTGAGCCACAAAAAACCGTGAGATTGTGAGGGTTCCCATCTGGGTTCCTCCCCGCATCAGGCGTGTCAGGCTTTCTCCTATCCATGGAATTTCGCCGACCGCGTTAGTTCCCACGGCGGTTGCAAAATAGGCACGCTGGTCCCAGGGCAGCAGATAACCTGTAAATGCCATGGCCAAAACCAGCCCGAAAAGCACGCATCCCGACAGCCAAAGTAACTCGCGCCGGCCTTTGTACGCTCCGAATAAATATGTCTGTGACAAATGGAGGAGCAAAACGATTACCATCGCGCTCGCGCCATAAGCATGCAAGCTGCGAAGAAAAGAACCAGCGGTAACGCTCTTGGTGATGTAGGCGACGGTGGTGTGTGCGTGATCCGCGGAGGGAACGTAATAAAGCGCGAGAAAGACCCCCGTGATGATCTGCGACAGAAATATGAACAGAAGCCCCGAACCGAATATGTAGGCGAGACGTGCGCCTCCAGGAATAGGCTCATCCAGTGCGGTGCGTAACAACGCATCAATGCCGGTGCGGCGATTTAGCCAGCCTCGAAAGCCGGTCTGGAGATTGTGCGGAGAGGGTCTGTTGCTCTTATCCATCAAGGCCTCGGGTGATGCGAGGCTCCTTCAGCCCATAACTTCCTGGTCAGCGACGAGCTGGCGGAAATACTGGAAGCGGACCATCAGTTGACCATCTTGAGTGCTTGTCTCGAGACGATCCATTCCCCTGAGCGAAGGGCCGCTGATGCGGCTTCCCTCCGGTGAGTAGATGGCCCCATGACACGGACAGATAAATTCCTTTTTGCCACTCACCCAGGGCACCGTGCATCCCAGGTGTGGACATATTGAGGATAGCGCCTGCAGTTCCCCACGCGTGTTTCGCGTCACGTAAATCGTTTGCTCAGAAATCATCTTGCGCCAGCCGTCCACCTGCTCGACTTGTATCGTTCGGGCGACGGGCTCGCTGAGTGAGGAAAAGTCGGTTAATGGGCCCAGGGACGAAGCCTTCAGTTCCGTCGTGCGCCGCAAAAGATGAAAAAGAGTAAAGCGAAGCAATGGGACGGAGAGCAGTGCGCCCATGCAAATCGATCCCAACGAAAGTAAGACTCCGAGAAAAGAGCGCCGATCTTCCGGAGCCGTGCCGGACGTTGATATTTTCCCTTCCATCGCATCCAGCAGGAATTTCTATTTCTTGGGCAGTTGCCGGATGTAGGCGGCTAGTGAAGTAATCACATCGGGCGAAAGCTTCTGGCCAAACGCGGGCATCTTGCCGCGGCCCTTGGTAATAGTAGCTGTGAGATCCGCGTCCGATTCCTTCTGCACCTCGGCTGACCGGAGATCCTTCGCACTCATAGCCTTTCCAGCCGGCGAATCGCCGCTGCCATTCGCTGCATGGCACAGCACGCAGTTCGTTTTGAAAACTTTGGAGGCCTCCCCTTGAGCTCGTGTTTCCGCAGGAAGAACCAGGGTGCTAAAGCCTATAAAAAATGCTGCCAGTGCTAGACGCGAAAGAATTTGGCGCATGTATTCTCCTCTATTCCGGGAGCAAAAGCCGAATGTATGTCTTTTTCAGCATACGCAAATCCCGTTTCTTGCTCGATTCGCTGCTGAAATACTGATTGGAAGTGTATCTGACACCCATAGTCAGCTGCAAATGCCTGCCAGACCGTTTCGCCATCCACGCGCTCCGAGCCGGTCAGGGCTGCACGACTCAATCAGAAAATAAATCGCGCCAACAGATATACTGTATCATTCGCCCCGTCATCGCGGCCCGCTCCGTCATAATTTGTACCGGCCCCATTGAATTTCAGGTAGCCCGTGTATTGGGCTGCCAGATCAAAGTTTTGTATGGGCCACCAGGAAACGTTGAGAATATATCCGCTGCTCGCCGGGCTTCCGCTTGCGCTGCCGGAAACCGGCGCTTGTGGATAAAGTAGCGGGTCCGCTGTTCCGGTTATGTCAAAAAGGCCCGCTGTACCCGATACACGTGTGCCAAAATGATATTCAACGTTCCCCTCCCATGTATTGAGATGGTGATCCGGAAAGGCCGCGCCCCCGCTTTCATATGTCCCTGTCAGAGTCGAGTTCTCGTCAATGTACGTTCCGCGGAAAGACAAAACGTCGTTCTTGAACTGCGGAATCGTGCGATCGTATTGAAAGTCCACCGCCCAGTCCGTATAGCTGTCCTTGGGACCAGTAACGGCGTTAGGGGTACTATTCACGTGGATGCCGTAGGTGCCGATTTCAAGATTATTGTTGGTTGTGGAAGTCTGATAAGCGACGCGCCAATAAGGGGCGACGCCCTGAATATTAATCGGAAAACCCACCCCGGAGTTTGGCTGAGCTGCACCAATATGCTCGGAACGATAGATTGTGCTCGCTACGTAGATATGATTGTTCCACATGAAATATCCGCCGAGCCCTGCCACATCCTGGGCCAGCGGACCGTTGATGAGAGCTGCCGCAGTGGGTGAAGGCGCCACGTCGCTCGCGACCCAAGGAAATCCCCATGCCGGTGTACTGTTCCAAAGATCCTCGACTGTTGGATTATTGTTAAATGTTGCGCCATATACAAACGGTTTGCCGAACAAATGGGCGGTACTGTTGACGACGCGGATGTCGGTGTTATCCCAGGTGAAATGATCACTCTGGCCGTCGTACGTAACCTGCACGAAGCTTCCCACGTGGGTTCCCCAGCCACCGGCCAGAAACAAGGAAACATCCTGGGGAAACTCGAAATTGCCATTTTGTGTTCCGGGCTGTGGTGATTTTGTTGAAGTGAACGAGGTGTCGAAGAGCACAGAAAGGGGAAATGCCTCCAGCAGTGCTAGGCTGGCATTGTGGGGTTTTTTATCGTCAGTTATTGTGGGCTTCGTCGTGAAAGTGTAGCCGTCTAGTTTGAACTGCCGCCCGAAGGGAGTCAGCTCGGGAGGGGTGTAGTGGCAACTTGAGCACGGTAATCCCGTCTGACGCGAGTAACTGGGAACGGCGCGCGCGCTTCGCCCAGAACCGACAATCATCCACGCGACGGGGAACAACAATAAAACTATCTTCACGACGGTAGCGCCTACAGAATGTTCAGGTTTTAAAGGTGGCACTCTCTTCCCCCTGTACCTAACGGCCTTGTCACGGACCACGCGTGGACGAGCGGCATTTCCACCAAAATTACTCGCGCCAAACGGTAGAGCCACACCCCAAATTCTCTGATATTTTGATACGGATAGTCATGGCAAACCTGTGACGCTTGTCACAAATCAGCGCGGTGCGTGCTTTCACAGCAAAATTAATAAAAAATTCGCCGGCTGGGCTCCTCCCCTGAAGTGATGGCCGTCATACCGGCCGGTGACCCGAGGCACTGCGCTGCCGCGATCGGTCCCTCATGATTTGCTAAGGAGGACATTATGCTTGCTTCTAACGGTTGTGGGGTCAAGGCTCTTCTTCGGTTATGGCGCTGGACAAAATTGCAAGTAGTGCAGGACATACCTGTGAATGATGCTCTTTGCGAATTCGGCTGCAGAAAAACTCGGTGTTCGGCAGGAGAGTGGTCGGGGTGCGAGAATCGCCTGGAGAGTATTCGCCTCTCACAATCCGGGAACTGAAAACAAAGCTCTCCGCAAGCTCAAAAAGAGAAGGAGCTCTTGGCGTGAACGCAAGAGCGACGGACCTAACTTTATTTCACCCGGCACTCGTGCTGCTTTAAATCCCGTCGTAGGAGTAGTTTAGCGATGCCAAATTAACGTGCGCCTCTGAATTCTTCCGTAAAACGGGCAGTCGGCTCGGGAAGTCGCAGTTCAGGATTGCGAGTCTCGCTAAGGGCGCAGATCAGCCTCGCTTTGCATTCGGAAGAAAAGACGCAGTGTCTAACAAATCCTCGAGGCCGCGTTTATTCGTAATGACGAGAGTTGAGCCATAAACCTCCACGAAATGCTTGTGCTTGAATTTTGTGAACAGCCGCGTGATCGTTTCCCGGGACGCACCTATCATTGCCCCAATCTCTTCGTGCGTTAAAGTTAGCGTTACACGAATTGAGCCGTTATTCTGGCCGTTGCTCTGACTGGGCTCAACGGCTAGGTCCAGTAAGAACCGGGCGAGCTTTTCTGCAGCCGAACCCGAAAGACCGAGATAGCGAACCTCTCGGTAGGTGGCGTAATAAATATCGCTGAGGATCTCCGCCACTCGCAGGGCGGCGTCGCCGTGTTCGCGAAGGAACCGCAGAAAGAGGTCTCGGGGAATAAAATTCGCCTGAATAGGCTCGAGAGCCTCACCTGTTACCTCATATGCTTTCCCTGAAATCGCGCTAGGCAGGCCAATTACCTCACCAGGACCTGCAATGCGAAGAATCAACGATTTGCCGTCAGCAGAACCAGCTGTGAGCTTAACGCGGCCATTGCAGATCACGAAGACACCGCGAGATTTCTGGCCTTCGACGAAAAGAATGGCTCCTTTGGGATAGGTAGCCGAGGAGGAGATGGCGTCCAGCCCCTCGATGGCAGGGCTTGAAAGATTGCAGAATAATCGCTCTTTTAAGAGCGGGCACGTTACACACGTCTCAATGACCTGCAAGCCGTAAGGCGTCTTCATGGCGTAGGGCGTAGGCATTATACGTCGTTTCCTTTTCGGAATGACCAGCAGCTGGTTGTAGGGCATCGCTTTGCTCCCTGGGAAGGGGTTGTTCTTGGCTTCCACTGCCTCCATCGTCCAGCCAATCCCCAAAATTGCCTGTACCCCCCCTCACACGAGAGAGTGACCAATGTCACAGCGCGCTTTGGACTCACGGCTTAACTCCGTTATCGCGAAAGAGGTGTTTAATGCCCACCGACGATTGAATCCATTTGGATGTTCTGAAATAGGAGCTGAACGTTCTGAAAAAAAATGGTTACCGCAGTTCGCCTTGCCAGCCCTGGCGGCTCACTCGGTGTTCGAAGACTCGCCCAGTTGCACGAATTACGATTAGAAGATCCAACCAGCTCCCTGTAGCGAGTGCGTCTTAGGCCCAACCGAAGCATGCGGCGGCCTAATACCATGCCATCAAATTCCACTCAACGCTCCTGGCGAGACGTCGAATCCCCTACCGACACAAGGATCAAGACCAGATGGAAGAAACACTCCAAAACTGGCTAATGGCTACTATTGGCCGATCAGAAGAGCTATCCTGAGATTCTCGCCCTGATGGCCGCGGA
This sequence comes from Acidobacteriota bacterium, assembly GCA_003133505.1. Taxonomy (GTDB): domain Bacteria; phylum Acidobacteriota; class Terriglobia; order Acidiferrales; family UBA7541; genus PALSA-278. The sequence continues at coordinate 786 of PKXT01000337.1, read as the reverse complement.
CAATTCTCCCCCAACGAAGCTCGAAGTTGTACAGCGGCTTAACTTTTCTCCGTTTGTAGGGCGTTCGGTCGTTTCAAAATGCCACAGTTCCATTTTTCGGCTTCTTCCAGGTCCATTTATACATATGCCTGTCTTTAAAAACTCTCTCCGCCAGCCTCACGCAAATAATCCATCACGTACTTCGGCGGCTCAAGCTTCATCCNNAGCCGCAGCACGGTGGTAGCACGCATCTCCTGTTGCGTCGGCAATCGCACGTCGGACCAACGCCCCGGCACGATGCGATTCGTGAACATCTCCATCGCCGCCATCTTTTCATTTTCATCCGTCACCGGAAGTGCGATTCCCAGTGCCACCACCGACCGGTAGTTCATTGAGTGGTGAAACGCCGCGCGCGCCAGCACCAATCCGTCCGTCAGCGTCACCGTAATGCACACTCGGACGCCTCCGCTCAAACTCCGCAGCATCCTGCTCGCCGCCGAGCCGTGAAAATAAATATCGCCACCCACCCGCGCGTAAAGCGTAGGAATCACGTAAGGCTGCTCCCCCACCACAAAGCCCGCATGGCATACCAGCCCTGCATCCAGGATTGCATGGACCGTTTCCGCATCGTACTTTCCGCGGTCTGGAATGCGCGTTACGCGCGTCTTGTCAGTTGGTGTGTAAGTCTCCATCGCCCTCTCCCGTGTCACAGACACTTTGCCTACAAACTGGCGCCACTCGCCTTCTGATTACCATTGCCACGCCCTTCGTTTATCACATGCCGCCCCTCTCTAGTCCAGAGCCATA
>PKXT01000342.1 GCA_003133505.1 Acidobacteriota bacterium | reverse complement strand
TCGGTCCGGATGACGTACGCCAGATCCTTATTGCCGCGGCACGCCTTGTTCCGGGAGCGCCCCCCGAGCGCCAGGGAGCGGGAGCGCTCGATGCCGGTATTGCCATTGCTCTCGCCTTGGATGAACGTCATTCAACGGATGGCCATACCATCTCGCCGCAAGTCTCGCTCTCCGGCATTTCCTTTCTGCTCCACGATCGCGACGCGCAAAAAGTCCAGGTGATCGGAAGCTGGGATGGTTGGCGCGGCCCCGGCCTTCTCGCTCAGCAGGTGAAGCCCGGAGTTTGGCATGCGGCGCGAACAGTTTTGCCCGCGGGGCGATACTTATACCGCTTCTTGCTCGATAGTGAACGTTGGCTTGCCGATTCCGCGAACCCGCGAAAATCTCCCAATGGCGTTGGTGGTTTCGATAGTGTCCTGGTCGTTCCCGGTCAGGAAGTAGATTCGGTACATCCGTCAGAACTCAGCGGGTAATCCGTTCCTCATTTTGCTGATGGCATGGCGCGCAGTGTGTGGCATTGGCACACATTGAACCAATCTGGGGCCGCCATTCGACGGGCCGGCCGAGCGGCAGTAACCAACCCGCCCTGGTTAACTGTGCCGGGACGCATCGGCGCTGGTGTGGTCGTGTACGATGCGCCACCCTTGTGGAAATCGTTGCAGCACTAGAGTGAAAACTCCGCCCACAGGACCGCGCGAATTTCCTGGATGATCCAAATGCCACCGGCCCATCACGAATGCCGCATCCTTCGATAACAAATGAATTTCCAACTCCGAAAAATCGAGCGTTCCCATCGCGGCGCGGTTGGGGTAATTATGCTCATAGCGATCCATAACGGCTTGCCAGCCACGCTCGATCCCGCTGGCCCCGGCGAACGTGGTTTCCGGCGACTTCCAATAGCCTTCCATGAATCCCGGAATATCACCACGGTTCCATGCCGCGGCCTGCTGTGTCAGCAACTGGCGGATTTGAGATTCCCCTTTTAATCCACTTGGCCGGCCCAGAGCACTGCCGGCCACACCGCTAAAATTAGCCAGCAAAAGGGTCAGAATTGCGAACACTCGGGTGTTTCTCGACATGATCACCTCAGGAACAAGGCTTGCGCGGCATCGCGGCATTCAAAAGGCAGTACCAGTGCATGGCCTGACGATGGTCATGCGAATTCGGTACCGTTAACGGGAACTCTTTATTCCTTCGCGCACACTGCTCTCAACAACATGCTGCCCATACTCATCTTCCTGGCATCCGCCACACTTCTCGCCCGATTCGGATTTCTGGCGTGGCGTTCGCGTCTGCTTGCTTTGACGAAGATTTCCGTTTCGCCCGCGTGCCAGAAAGCCCCCTGCACCGGCGGCGAGTCCCGCGCTCCCTTGTGGCCGAATCAGTTGCACCCTTCATAGTTAGCATTCAAATCTGGGTAAACAGTGGCACGCCGTGGCTGTGTTGCAAGATATGATGGGTTACGCTATTCTTGATGCTTTCCAGGAGAGCTAAAAATGTCGGTAAATATGTGTGTAAGATCGACCGCCATCCTTATCTTCTTATCCATGCTGAACAGACCCATCGCGGAGTCGCAAAATCCGAGGCCAGATCCGTCAACTGTGCAACACTCGGCTTCGCCTCCAGCCTCAGGAGTGCAAAATCTTAGCGTCACTCCAACAATCCCTGCCGGGCCAGACGCGATGCCAAATAGGTACATCCAACTGTGGAACACGGGCGATTTAAGACTGCTGGATGGGATGTTCGCTCCGCACCCTTGGTTGCACTACCCCGTCATCCCTAGTTTGGCGATGCCTCCCAGCATGGTTGCTGGCAGAATTGCGGCTTGGCACAACTGCATGCCGGATTTCAACTCTAAAATTCTGGATACGATCGTGCAGGGGAATAAGGTAGTCCTACGCCTAGTCCACACCGGAACATATACGAAAAGGTGTTATACCGACATTCCTGGACCTTTACCCGGCACGGCACCGGTTAAAATTCGCGTAAACGAGATTCTAATTTTCGCGCTAGATCACGGTAAGATTTCGGATATTTGGGAACAGGACGACGAACTCCGCGCACGCCTGCAGATGGGTGCAAAGTGGTGCAACACTCCGGAAGCATCTGCAGCACCCAGCCTGGCCCCGCCATCCAAGCCTTGAACTGCTAAGAACACCATTCCTGTAGTATGGATATGGAATCTGCGGAGGGCTGCTAACAGCTTAGAGAACTCTATACTGTCGGCGAAATGAGACACCAAAGAGAGCGGAACCTTGTAGGGCATCCGCTCTCTCAGTTTTCGGATTAGAACCGTATTTCAATCGCCCCAGTAGTGGGGTTTTAGCTCTAGCCGAACAGCTACTGCGTTAGACTTAAGTGTCCTATTTAACGCCGGTTATTTTCATTGCGGGAAGAGTGCTGCCCGTAGCAAGGCCCCCGTTGGCAAGACCAAGGTTGGCGCACGCAACTGAGACGGAAGATGGTGTGCACCATACGCCGCCATTAGAATTCGGAGTGAGCCGACCGTAGTTAGCATATTGGGTAAAGGCCCAAACGCCCTCAGACGTCGTAGCGGCGTTGTTGGGTATGACTAGATCCGCGTCGACGACGACCCAATATCCGGATCCTGGTGATAGCGGGCCCAAATATTTCCCGGCCGAATAAGTAAAATCTGCTAACACTGTATCCGAGTTGGTACAGCAAGATGGGAACACAGGAACCGCCGCCACATTTACGAAGCCAGGCCCCGTGGTGTTAACTAGCGAGGAGGGCACACCGAGCCCATCGTCCGCCCAGACTGAAACGGTAAAATTGTTTCTGGTGCCCGTTGCCCCAGTTTGTTGAAGAGGAAGTCGTACCTCTTCTACAGAGCAGGAAATGGCGCAACTCGCGCTGGTAGGGGTGACGAAAGGAACCGCAACGGCGGTGCCGCCTATACCAGGATAATTTGGATCGTCAGGGCCTAGAATTAACCACCCACCGGGTTGCCACGTTAGATCAGTGTAGATGAACCCATTTTGATTGATGCCCGCTAGTAGGTTATCGCTCGGGGGGCATCCTACGCACAGTGGTGACTGAGCCCCGAAGTTGTTATACAACGTGAAAAAACTGACAGGGAGTAGCGGATCGTTAGTACCCGGAGTGACGTGCTTGTAGGTCCCTTGCGCCATCAACCCCTGCGGTGTCTGCGCAATTTTTATTTCTTGGGCCGCAGCTGGCAACGAGAACGCTGCCGCTAACAGAGCCATGCTACATACAGCCAACGCTGATTTCCTGACCATGAAATGTGTTCCTCCTAGAATTTGAATTGCTCAGTTTAGACCCAAGCACCCGCCCCCCCCCCAACCTGAAAAAATGTGCAGGAGTTCGGATACGCAAACAATTTGCCCGAGTATACCCCGCTGTGTCAAGTCATTTTTTGCTTTTACACCAAAACCAAATGAATCCCCCATTTGAAGCACACAAAAACGGGATTAACCTTATTTCATTATTCACAGACAAAATCCAGAAGTCAAGCGATATTTTGGGGAATTATATATTTAGCACCCTCAGCTCCCTCCGAGAACCAGAACCGGGTCGAACGTCTCGTAGATTCGCGCGCCGGACGCGCGATCCCCTCCCTTTTATTCATTATGGTCCTGGCATAACGCACGAAATTTCTAACAGGGAACTTAAATATATAATTTCCATATTTTGCATGGCGGAACTGGACACGGGATCATTATCCTTCGATAGCCTCAGCCGCCCCGTGGTTTTTGAGGCCGTCAGCGTGAATTTCGGCGGCGCAAGCGTAATCTCCGGACAATTCACCGCCACTCCCACAACGCGCCTCGCCACTGGCGAACTGGATGAATAATGACGCGGGTCTGATTCTGAGCGCGGTGCCATTTACCGATGGAATCTATTCTGTTTCGTCCAATGGCCGCGGCACCCTATCCCTCATTAATTCGAATCTAAAACATTATTACGACGCGGTGTTCTACCTCACCGGCCCCAATACTCCGTTTCTCCTTGAAGCGCACCATCTACCTCGTTACTCCAACCCAATTCGTACTGATCCCGACGAACCAGTTTGGGCAAGCCTCGGACGTGGCTGTGTTCCAAGCGCAATAAATTCACCGGGCTCCGGAGAGGCTGTCATTGCATGGCAGCCTCTTCACTTTGTCCCTGGCCAACGATGGCCCCCCATTCATTTTAGCGGTTCCTCCCGACGAAACGTTTTACCTGACACTCAGGGCCGCCTCGTCGCCCTTCTCATGGACAGCTAACCCATCCGCCGCGAGGAAGAATCTGCGGTCGCGAGAATGCTATAATGTCTCCTCAAGCAGTTGACACCGCTGGTGACCGCATCGTATTTGTAGCGAGGATCTCATGAACCGCATGACTCGAAAGATTGTGCTGGCGCTCTCCGCGCTGGTTTTCGCCTATGTCTCGGTGGGCTACCTTCTGGCCAAGACCAACGACGACAAAAGCTACCGCGTGCTCACTGTTTATAGCGAAGTGCTCGAACACATTCAGCACGATTACGTCGAGGATCCCAATCTTCACACGGTGACCGCCGGCGCGCTCCATGGGTTGCTCGATTCGCTCGATCCGCAATCGAGCTATCTGAGCCCGCTTGAATATGCCGATTACAAAAAGAAAGCCGCCCTGCCGCAGCCGGCCCAGGCGGGGCTGGTGCTCTCGCGGCGCTTCGGCTTCATTATGGTTGTATCCGTCCTGCCGGATAGCCCGGCGAAACAGGCAGGCATTCACAATGGCGACATCCTGGAATCCATTGGCGGGTTTTCCACCGACCGCATGTCCATTGGACAGGCTGGCGTGCTGCTGAGCGGCCCGGTGGGCCAGAAGGTGACCGTGGCCATTGTGCGTCCGGAAAAACCCAAACCCGACGAAGTGGAAATTACCCTGGCCAAGCTCACGCCCGAGCACATTACCGTGGAGCAATTGCCCAATGATGTGACCATGCTTCGCATTCCGTCTTTTGAAACCGGAATCGTGGCCCAGTTGCGCGAAAAGCTTGTCGCGCTGAATAATTCTAATTCCAAAAAGCTGATTCTTGATCTTCGCGACGCCGCCGCTGGGCCGGATGAACAAGGCGTGGACGCGGCGCAGCTATTTCTTTCTTCGGGCACCATTACCACCCTGAAGGGCCAGACGATCGCGGCGCAGACGTTCTCCGCTGATCCCGCGAAAGTGGTGTGGAAAAATCCAGTGGTAGCGCTCATTTCCGACAATACCGCCGGACCCGCTGAAATCCTGGCCGCCGCTCTTTCGGGAAATCATCGTGGCGCGACTGTGGGCGTGCGCACGTTTGGCATGGCTTCGGAGCAGAAATGGATTGTGCTGGATGACGGCTCCGCGCTCGACCTGACCGTGGCGATGTATTACACGCCCGGCGGAAAATCCATTCTTAACGACGGCGTGGAACCCTCCGCCCCGCTTCACCTGGTGGCCGACGATCTGGCATGGCTGAAAAATTATGAGGAAGGCAAGCCGGACGCTTCGCCCCTGACTGACGATCCCTTTCTGAAGAAGGCCATGGATCTTCTGTCGGCGCCTCCCGCCGAGTCCGCACCCGTCAAGAAGGCAGCTTAGTCACACGTGAAGCCGAACCGCGCGCAACAGCCCTCGCATGGCTGTTGCGCGGGCGGTCGCATCGCCCCTCTCTTTCTGCTCCTCGTTTCCGCCGGGATGCTCGGGCTGTCGTCATGCAATCGTAAAGGTGCCGTTGAACCCGAATCCCGCGAAATTTCGCGTGAAATGATTGCCGCGGCGGAGCGCGCTGGCCAGTCGCTAAATGGCGCAGCGGGCGGCGGGGTTAAGGCCACGCTTTCTTCATCACCGCTTGCCACCGTCCCCGAGGAGCGCGCCCCGGCTAGCGTTGATGTCATTACCATTCGACTAAATACTCTTGCAGTCCGCCCTGCTGTGGAGCAGGCATTGGACAATGTTGCTCAGAGCTACGGCATGGTGCGCACGCCGGAATCTTCTTCAGGCAATACCGTCCGCTGGGATTATGTAAGCCACGGAGTTCCGCGCCAATCCATTCGGCTGGTACTGTCGCCTTCTCCTGCAGCCGCGTCGGCAATTCCCGCTTCGGCGCCCCCATTCCCCGCTTCAAAGCCCGCGCCAACGCTACTGATGAAGCCCCTCCCTTCCGCAGCGCCGCGCCTCGCTTTTATCATTGACGATCTCGGCTACGACAAACAGACCGACGATGCCGCGCTATCCTTGCCCCGGCCCCTCACCGTTTCCGTGTTGCCAAATCTGCCGCTCTCGCGGGAGATCGCCACCGAAGCTCATTCGCGCGGTTATCAGGTGATCTTGCACCTTCCCATGCAGCCGGAAAGCAACACCGTACATCACGAAGACGAACAGCTTCTGCCGGGAATGCGGTCATCGCAGGTGCGGCCCACTGTAGAGAAAATGCTATCCACCGTTCCTTTCGCGGTGGGCGTCAATAACCACGAAGGCTCACGAGCTACATCAGACCCGCAATTGATGGGCGAGTTGATGCCCGCGTTGCGCGAGAAAAATTTATTTTTTATAGACAGCCGCACTTCGGCGCAAACCGTTGCTTATCAAATCGCGCAGCAGGACGGAGTCCGTTCGTCATATCGCAAGGTGTTTCTGGACGATACACCCACAATCGAGGCGGTAATCGCTCAAATTCAACTTGCGGAACGCGACGCGCATCGCGACGGCTGGGCCATTGCAATTGGCCATCCCCACCCCGCGACAATTGCAGCGTTGCGCGAAGAGCTGCCGCTCATGCAGGCGCAGGGTATCCGCCTAGTTTTCGCATCCGACCTTGTGCACTAGCCCCGGCCGATTCAGCAGGACTGCTCCCCGCTTACGCTGGAATGACAAGCGGCTGAACCTTCCTAGGGTTTGAATCCCACGCTCTGCCACAGCGGGGCCGGCAAATAGACCGTGCCACCGGTGATGACGTACTTCACATGGCGAAGGTTCTGAATGGACGCGAGCGGATCGCCCTCCACCAACAACAAGTCAGCAAGTTTTCCCTTCTCAACGGTGCCCAGCTGGTTGTCCATTTTCATCACGCGGGCTGGAACAATCGTGGCCGCCTGAATGGCTTCCAGTGGGGTGAACCCGGCTTCGACATATAACTCGATCTCGCGATGCAAGCTGTAGCCTGGAACAGCCTGGTCCGTCCCCGCTACGATGAGGACGCCGGCTTTGTGAAGCGCACCAGTAATTGCCAAATCTTTTTGAAATGCGGCGCGTACCACGCTCGCCACATCGCCCGGCACTCCCACGCTGGTAAGCTGGGCATACATTTCCGGCGGCACCTTTTCGACTCCAGGCTCGAAACTGCTGACCGGATGATCTATGCTAGCGCTAAAAAGCTCAAAGATGGACAGAGTGGGATCGAGCACCGTGCCGTGCTGTTTCAGAAACTGAATGGCGTGTTGGGCTTCAGGTGATGCAAGGTCAAGAGATGCGATTGCTTTGGTGCTCTCCAATCGCGTCACCGAACTGGGAAATGGCGCGTGCATGATGTCAACTATGTACTGGATGTGGTTGATCTGATCCATGCCCGCGTCCACGCCCTGGAAAGCGTTCATCCCTTCGGGGATGTGGCCCGTGACGGTCATCCCCAGGCGATGCGCTTCGGTGCAGATGGCTTTTACATTTTCGAGCTTTACGGAGCTGTAAATTTTGATCTGCTGAAAGCGCAGCGCATGGTAGCGATCCACCATTTCCACGGCCTGTTGCGGCGAATTGACACGGTTCACACCAAGCGCGATGGGGCCATCGCCGTCCACAATTCCGGCGAGCAACATTCGCGGACCGAGGCCGCGGCCACTAGCCACGGCATCGCGAACGCTGGTAACAAACTCAAGTTCATTGCCAACGTCACGCACAGTGGTAGCGCCTGAAGCCAGATATACCGGTCCCCATTCCACCTGCTCGAAATGGGCATGCATGTCCCACAAACCGGGAAGAAGCGTCAGGCCGCTTACATCCATGCGGTGCGCGACCTCTGGGATTGCAACGCGATCTCGCGGCCCCACAGCGGTAATGCGTCCACTTTCGATCAACACGGTTGCATCGTGGAGAACCGGGCCGCCGGTCGCGTCAATCACGTTCGCGCCGACCAAGGCGAGTTTGTCGAAATGGCCTCCTGAGATTTTCGCGCCAATTTCAGCGAGTCCGGCCATGCCATCCTGCGCGGCGCGGGAAACGAAGAAGTGCAACGCGGGTTCGCAATCCTCACGGAGCGCCTCAAAATGATCGAATTCGGCATCCACCGTAACGACGGCGGCCAACTTCTGCTGGGAATCCATCCACACGGTTTCGCGGCCCCAAATCAGCCCCTGAATCGTGTACCGTTGAAGCGGGACTTGCCGGCCACTGAGGGCTATATTGTCGATGCCGCGTGATTCAATGCGTAGTGCGCCGCCTGCCGGAAAGGCAGGCAGCGTTGCGGGTTGGCCATGCGAAGACCAGTAACGCAACAGCAACATCTGCATGGTTATTGGTGAATACCCGGCAATGGTAAAAAAACTGGCTGGCCGCGGCTGTTCAGTCCACGTCTTGTCATTGCGAACACGAATTTTCGACGGATCAACCTCGACGCGGTCGTCAATTTGCGAGATGCGGGATGTGCCGCCTTTGATATCGAACGAGATCGGCGAAAGATCTTCATGGCCGCGAAAGGTGGCATCCAAAGGGACGCGGCTCCCACGATCAGTGAATTCGAAATGTATTTTCGCCGTCACACCGCCTTCGCCCGGCGCGATGTGATACGTTTCCTCACCGATGGGCTGTTCGAACTTGTGCAGGCGAAATTTTTCCTCTTCGATTACCAAGCCCGGCGCCTGGGCCGCGGAAACGGGGACCGCTGAATTCGTCGTGGATTGCGCGGCAGTAATTAGGGCGGGCGCAGAAGGCCAGGGCGCAATGAATGCTAGTAAGGCGATGGTCAAGCGAATGGAAACATTCTTCACAGTTACCTCCACAATCCGCGACATTTCATTTTGCGACACCGCAATCACCACACTTGAATTGCTAAACCCCGTATTTAGAGCGGGACATTCCTTATCCGACGGGGACGGCGAAAGTATCCCATATTTCGGCAAACCCAATGGGATACCGCTTGAGCGAGATGGCACGCGCCGGGAGAGGCGGTGCCTATTCTCGGATGAACGACCCTCGAGCGCGCGGCAGACGAATTTTGAAACCTAACGACATTTCCTCCCGAATCACGCCGATTCCGAACGCTCATGGCTTGGCCTTTGAGTTTCCTCTAAACCCGGGCGAGGAAACCGCGTGCGCCGCCAGCGGTATGATAGACCAGCCAATTGCCATTGAAATTAGAGGGCTAAAATCAGGCGAGCGCATTGGCGTCAAGGCGCGCCTGCGAGACGACCGTAAGCGGTTGTGGGAATCGCACGCCATTTTTGCCGCCGATGATTCAGGCTTGGTCTCACTCGCTAAACATCCCCCCGTAGCGGGCTGCTATTTGGGTATAGACAGAATGGGGCTGTTTTGGTCGCTCGCGATGGATTCAGCGCGGAGCGGTCCACCAACTCCATTCACTAAGAAAGAGCTTACGCCAGCACTTGTTGAGTTGGCGGTAGAGCGCGATCGCGCGACTGCGATCATTACGCGCGTCGAACGGCATTTTTTCATACCGGGCACGCGTATTCACGACGTGCGCGAAGATGGCCTGGTAGGACGTTTCTTCATTCCCCCCTGCGACGGTAAGCGGCCCACTGTAATCGTTTTGGGAGGCAGCGGCGGCGGTTTGGATTGGGAGAACGCGGCAGTGCTCTCTTCGCACGGTTACGTCACGCTGGCGCTGGCCTATTTCGGAATTCCCCCGCTCCCGGGGAGTCTGCAAAACATCCCGCTGGAATATTTTGGTACCGCCATTGCGTGGCTTGGGCGCCAGACGGACGCGCACCGCGACCGCATAGCTGTGATGGGAATGTCCAAGGGAGGCGAACTCGCACTGCTGCTGGGTTCGTATTTTCCAGAACTTGTTCGGGCCGTCGTCGGAGTGGTCCCGAGCTCGGTCGTGTGGCCGGGTTTTGGCAAGGGTCTGCACTCTTCGTGGACCTACCAAGGACAGTCGCTGCCGTTTGTGCCGACGCCAACGGGTTGGTTCAAAACGAAAAGCTTTTTTCGGATGCTGGCGGCTCGCCCTATTGCATTTCGCAACATGTACGAATCGGCATTGAAAAATCACCAAGCAGTAGCTCGCGCGACAATTCCGGTGGAAAAAATCCGCTGCCCGGTGCTCCTGATTTCAGGGAGCGATGACCAGGTATGGCCTTCGGCGCGAATGTCGCGCATGATCATGGAACGGCTTGCCTCGCACGGCTTTGCTTATCCGTATGAACATGTGTGCTGCGAGGGCGCGGGACATACTTTCCGGTGCCCCTATACCCCTGCTACTGTAAGCCGGAGCAACCACCCATCCATGCCAGTGGAAGTTTTGCTGGGAGGAAACCCCTTAGCTCAGGCGCGCGGGCAATTAGAGGCGTGGCAGCGAACGCTGCAATTCCTGAAACGACATCTTTAAAGACTGTGAAAATCTAAACCGTTCCCAGCGGCAAATAGTATTGGGTGCCCTTCACGGGTTGGCGCAAACGGCGAAGGAGCTCCTGCAAATCTTCATTGCGCTCCACGAAAACAATCTCCGACGTCTCCACGACGAGCAGATTCGAAGCCGAGTAGTGGAAGAAGAAATGCTCGTAAGCCCGGGCAATGGCAGCGAGATATTCCCCAGAAATTTTCGCCTCTTCGCGATGACCTTTCTTGTCAATCCGAGCGCGCAATATATCCGGCTTAGCCTGCAGATAGATCACCAAATCAGGGGCGGGAAGTGATGCGGCAAGCATGTTGTAATAACGTTCATAAAGCTCCAATTCCTTATCGTCCAAGTTGACGTTAGCGAAAATCTTATCTTTCTGAAAAATGAAATCGCTGAGAACCGGGCCATCCGATTCCCCCAGGCTGATTTCGGAAAGGCGGCGATGCCGCTCCAGGAGAAAATACATCTGGGCGCGGAATGCCGCGCCGGGCTTTTCCTCGTAAAACTCGCCCAAGAACGGATTCTCGGCGCTATCGAGGATGCAGCGGGCGTGGAGTCGCTCGGCCAAAATGCGAGCCAGGGTGGATTTCCCGACGCGAATGGGCCCTTCAAGGGCGATAAATCGCGGCGCTAAAAAAGCGGGTTCTGCCATGCAGCGAAATTATAGCAAGATAATTGTTGGGCCATCTGCTGTCGCGCGAAGGTTCCCCGGAGGGTCCGGCTTCTTGGAGGTAGTTCAGAGTAGCTTTTTGCCGAACGATAGAGCCTGCCCGACGAAGTGCAGCGCATATAGCGGGATTGGCCTGCCTGAGCTACCGGGCTCTTTTCCAATCAATGTACTCATCGGAGCCTTGGACCCAGATGGAGGACTGAGTATCAATCATATCGCGGGGGCATGAGATCGCGGAGGTCACGCGTTAATAACGCGGGCCAAGCGCAAGACCTGTATGTCTTCCATGAAGGCCGTGGGCTATATTGAAAATCGAAGCCATACTCGCCGGCAGCGGCCCGTCGTTTTTGGCTTCAGAAAGATGTGCTTGTCCGGCCGTCCGATAACCCGAAGACCGTGACCAAGGGCCACGTTAAAACGCGCCATCGTTTGCGCGGCAGCGCCTCAATAACTCCGCACCATCGTTCGAACTTAAGCTCTGGGGTCTCAGCTCCATGAAGAAACTCGTAAAGACCTGTCGCGAAGAGACGCGCGCCCTCAGGCGATCTTACCGCATCGCGGATTGCCATCTTCTCAAAAGAAAAGAGAAGATGGGTGCGTGATTCGATCTTAACGGCAGTGGTTCCAATTTCCGCGAAACTGCCTTTCCGTAGTAGTGAATGGTATTTAGGCTGATCCAGTGCTTCATGCCATCGAGGTGGGCATTCCACTTATACCCTCGCTCCCAGTCGATGTATTTCTAGCCGCGAAAACAGGCGGGAAACACCCGGAGGAACTTCCGTCGGCAGGTTTCAGCCGATGAGGAGTTGAGGGTGCTCGATCGCTCCCGCTTTGCGGAATTCCTCGGTTCATAAGAAGGCCCAGCCCGCTAACAAAGACCGACCGATCTGGCGTCTCATGCAGTTCCAACGCTATCCGATTTAATTGGACCGCTGAATGCCGCGTTCGCGTATTGCTTGAGGAAAAACCTGGTAGGTTTCAACCGGCGCCTTGATCTCGACCTTTAGGAAAAACTAGAGTTTCCCAGCGGGCCTGCCGGTCTGTCGTTCGAGATTCAATAACATTTTGTAGAATCCGGCGAGAAAATTGTTCGGGGCGACGTGATGTCGGGCCAAGAAAGAGCGCGTTCAATTAGTCAGGCGACCCGTTATGGTTCGCAACTCCCGGCCAGAGGCCACATCCCAAAGCTTTACCGTGTTGTCCCGGCTTCCAGATGCCAGCAAGCGCCCATCCGGGCTGAAGGCCACGGACGCAACCGGGCCAGTATGCCCCATCAGCATGTGCAATTCCTGTCGCGTGACCACGTCCCAAATCCTTATCGTGCTATCCCGACTTCCCGCAGCCAATGACCTTCCATCCGGGCTGAACGCAACCGTCCACACTGGACCGGCGTGCCCTACCAATGCATCTACCTTACATCCAGAGTCCACGAGCCAGAGTCTTACTACATCCTCAGCCCCCGCCGCCGTCGCCAATAGACGACCGTCCGGGCTGAACGAGAGGGATGAGCCCGAAGTACGTTCCAGGGTACGAAGTTCAATTCCCGTGACCAAATCCCAAATTTTCACCGTGTCCGCTCCCGCTGC
>PKXT01000240.1 GCA_003133505.1 Acidobacteriota bacterium | reverse complement strand
AGCGTGTAATTGCCGGGCGACTGGTTACTGCTGAGGCCAATCACTACTAAACCAATCAGGAGCAGGATGAAGGTGAAATGCAGCCGTATAGGAACGCCCAGCAATCGAACGGACCCGACGGAGCCCGACGTGGCGGCTCTCGGAGTGCTGCCTTCCTGTGCCAAGATGCCTCTGCAATGATTTTGACACAGGGTTTTTGTAAGCGCCGGGCTGCTTACTTCGCCTGAGGCTTAGCCGATTTCGCTAGAATGTCGTAAACCGGTTTGTTGTCGGCGTAAACCCGCCACTCTTTCACCAGGTCATCCTCCACGAGTGCCCGCCATGCCGCCGACACGCACCACTTGTTTTCCAGGAGAAGCCTACCGTTGAAGGCTATGGTGCCGCCGGCTGAACCAAATGCAGCGACGATATTTCCATTCTGAAAAATCTCATCATGCGTAACCCAGTAGTCGGGGCAAAATGCGTAGTATCCCCGCCAACCGGCCCGCATCTTTTCGCGGCCACACGTTGATTGCCCGAGCGAGTCAACGAACACATGATCCTCGGTCATCAAATCCGCCAGCTTGTCGGCATCGCGCTGGTTAATTCGCCCAAAAAACCGCAGAACGGTCTCAACGGGAGTCATGTGTCATTATCACGTGCTTGCAAGAATTTTGTGCACTAAACGAATAAGAACAGGCATGGTACATCCCTTTGCATGGTAATGCAGGTGCATATCTCTGGACGAGTTCACAGCGGGACATCAGCTTTCTGGGAATCCTTGCGGCGGCAAAATCCTCCTGCTATTCTCGAATGGAAGAGTCATTTAGCAGGAGTTTCGTTGTCGTATACGACCTCAAGCAGGCTCGAGGCGATTCTGACGGCATGGAGAGCGCATGAAAACCACTATTAGCTGCAAGCAGGAGGAGTTTCATCCCGCTGTGGAAGCCGAAATGCAAAAGGACATTCCCAAGCTCGAAAAATTGTTGAGCCATTACGAACCAGATCTGGTGCTGCTGCATGCGACCTTCGATAAACAGGCGCGCAAGGAAGAATATTCGCTCTCATTGAATCTTTCGTTGCCCACCGGCACACTCCATGATGTGGGAGAGGGTGGGGATATCCGATCAGCAATTAAAGCGGCGTTTGCCGCGCTGACTGCCCAGTTGAAGCGCCATCAGGAGAAGCTCCGCGGCGGCCATGAATGGAAACCNNGGAGCCGCCGGCCGAAGAACCCGTGACCCGCTAATTGGAACTACGGACGGAAGCCCCCTTACGCAATCTGCTGAAAGGAGGTCTGCTTAATCATGCTTAATCTGAGAGCGATCTCCATCGAAAGAGTCGTCGAATATTCGTGGGTGGCGCTGGGGATTTACTTCGTCGTTGGGGCGCTGCTATCAAGACGCGCGAAAGAGCCGGAAGCGGCATGCACACGAATTTCACGTTTATTGGCTGGGGGTTTGGCGGCGGTCCTGTTGTTCTGGGATACGCCGGCGCTGGCGACGCTGCACCAACGCGTCTTTGCAACCCCTCGGCCTGTCCAAATCACGGGACTCTTGATCACCTTGGCGGGTTTGTTGCTCACGGCAGCGGCGAGATTTTATCTTGGGCGATTCTGGAGCGCGAGCGTGGTTGTGAAGGAACGCCACGAGTTGATTCGCGCCGGGCCGTATGCGCGCATCCGCCACCCAATATATACCGGAATTCTGACGGCGCTGGCGGGGACCTTGTTGGTAAATCGGGAGCTGCGATTCGCCATGGCATTAACCGTTGTGGCCGCCGTATTCTCGTACAAAGCTCGATCGGAAGAAACGCTTCTGGCGAGAGAGCTGGGCGCGGAATTCGAGCAATACCGCCGGAACGCCGGGTTTTTCCTGCCGCGGTTTGGTAATTCCGAAAGAGTGGCCATACCGTAAATCTAGTGTTTAAAAATACTATTTGCACCGTAAATTAAATCATTCCAGGATATTCGGTGACTCCAAGAGGGCATAGCTAGGTCCACGCCTGGATCGCGGCTGCGCGCATCGGATGACTCCGCGCTGGCGCACACTTTATCGATCTTTGACGGCGGTTACGGGGTATCTTGTCATTTCGAATCATGAATGCCCAAATGGTACGTAGAGAAGGCATCCAATGAAATTTTCCTTTTCTCTCATATGCTGCCTGCTTTGCGTTGCCGCCGCGATGCCGGCAGGCAGAGCCAGTGCTCAGACGGTGGTTACGACTGGGACCATCCGCGGCAAGGTTTCCGACCAAAGCGGTGCGGCTTTTCCAGCTGCCGCCGTCGTTCTGAAGGAAGCGGCCACGGGTAAAACCTACGGCCGGCAAACGAATCGTGAAGGAGTTTTTGTTTTCTCGGCGCTTCCTGTGGGAGCCTATGGCATCACAATCAGCACTCCCGCCTTCAAGACGACCAAAATTCAGAGCGTCGTGGTTCAAGTGGGCCAGACCACTGCCGCCGATGCAATTCTGCAGGCTGGCTCGAAGGACGAGACCGTCATCGTCACGGCTACCACTCCCCTGATGAGGCCGGCGGAGTCATTCGCCAGCACGGTGATAGAGCGGTCTTATCTTGAGGAATTGCCGCTCAACGGGCGTCGTTACACCGACTTTACACTCCTTACACCGAATACCAGCGCCGACGGCGACACCGGCCTTGTTAGCATTGCCGGACAACAGGGCGGCGAGGACTCGGGATACGCCAACGGAAATGGCTCCAATGCTTTTACCGTGGACGGAACCAATGCGTCCAGCAACTACTTCGCCGACATTTTAGGCCGTTACCGCATCCCGTATCTTTATGGCGAGAACGCGATCCAGGAGTTTCAGGTCGCGGTTAGTCCATACTCGGCAGTTTACGGAGGCGGAGGGGGCTTCATCAATGCGGTGACGCGGTCAGGGAGCAACGCGTTCCATGGTGAGGCGTTCTATTACAATCGGAATTCCGCGACCGGAGCCAACGACGCCCTCTCCGTAGCCAGCGGCTTCCCGAAAACGCAAGATGCTTTGCATCAATTCGGCGGCGGAGTGGGTGGACCGATACGGCGGGNNCGATTTCCGTCATCAACCCGGCTATTGCGCAGGTGAGCGAAACTGCTTTTGGAATTCCTAAGGGCACGACGCTACCCGCGCCAAACGCGCCCTATCCGGTACCGGGCAGCGACAGCATGCCTGATCCCACCAATCCGGTTTACCTCCAGCAAGTGTCGAACGCCCTGAACATGCTGAATTCCAATCTTG
>PKXT01000070.1 GCA_003133505.1 Acidobacteriota bacterium | reverse complement strand
CGCCGCGATTGACGGGGCACGACAACCGCCCCATTAATTAGTTTATGGGCCGACGGGCGAGTTCAATCCGCGGGTCCATGCGGTGCGGTGCCGCCCCATCCTTTAACACCGCGTTATGCATTGCCGTGTTGGGCATTGCCGCGTCTTTCATTGCGAGAATGGTGTTCGTATGGATGCGGACGGTATCCTCCACGCACCGCGCATATCCCCCCGCCAGCGTGACTGCTACGGGAATGTTTCGGCTACGGGCGTGCCGAAATACCAGCGCGTCTCTTGCCGCCAATCCCGTCGTCGTTAGGGCCAGTCCGCCCAATTGGTCTTCACCGTAGGGGTCGGCACCCGCCACATAGAAAATCATGTCCGCTTCGAAGTCGTACAAAGCCGCGGACAAGTTCGTCTCCAGCACAGCCAGGTATTCCGCGTCATCGGTCCCCGCGGCCAGATTCACGTCTCTATCGGAATGTGACTTCGGTTCCGGATAAATATCTTCCTGGTGCAGCGACAATGTGAACACGCTTACGTCACTGTGAAAAATCTCCGCCGTTCCATTTCCCTGGTGCACATCCGTATCCACCACCATAGCGGTGCGAATTTTTCCACACGCCTGCAAATGGCGGATTGCAATCGCCACGTCATTAAGGACGCAAAATCCCTCCCCATGGTCCGGGCAAGCATGGTGAAAGCCGCCGCCCAAATTTGCCGCCCATCCATTTGCTGCCGCGGTGCGGGCAGCCAGGGCGCATTCTCCGGCCAGAATCGAGCCTCCGGCAGCGAGCCGGAACGCCTCGAATGTTTCCGCGTTGAATGGAATCTCCAGTCGCATCCGCTCCCGATCGCTCAGTTCGTTGCGTTTGAGCTTTCCCAAATAGCCGGGCGTATGCGCGCGCAAAATGTCTTCATCGGTGGCTTGCTCGGGCGTCGCGAAATCCAGCGCCCCGGCAATTCCTTCGTGCAGCAATAATTTGCCCACCAACCGATATTTTTGCGAAGGAAATACATGCGCGTAAAGATGCAGGTCATACCTCTCATGATAGATGAGCTTGAATGGGAGCATGAAATCGAGTCTAGCGAAGAATGCAAGCCACGGGGAGCGTTGTCTTCGTCGAATTGCTTATGATTTATGCGCCACCCAGGGGCTGTCCCGTCATCAGGTAATTTGCAACATAATCACGCACCGCTTCCGCCAACGGAGTGATGGGACGAGCGTAGCCCGTTGCGCGCAGCTTCCCGATTTCCGCCTGCGTGAAATACTGATACTTCTCGCGAATGGCCTCGGGCATCTCGATATAATCGATCCGCGGTTCCCGCCCAAGAGCCAAAAACACGGCTGACGCGAGTTCGTTCCAACTGTGAGCGTGGCCTGAACCGACGTTGAAAATTCCGTTCGTAGAGGGTTTGGCCGCCAGCGAAAGAGTCATATCCACCGCATCCTTGACGTATAGGAAATCGCGCTTCTGCTCGCCATCCTTGTATTCGGGGCGATAGCTCTTGAATAGCCGAATCAGGCCAGATTCCATTACCTGTTGGTAACTTTTGTGAACTAGGCTCCGCATCTCGCCTTTGTGCCCCTCGTTGGGGCCAAAGACGTTGAAATATTTCAGACCAACCATGTGTTCCAGCCAGCCTTCTCGCCAGGCATGGAGGTCCATATCGTGTTTCGACTTGGCGTAGGGATTTAGCGGCCGCAAGCGTTCGAGATTACGCGGATCTGTGTCATCCATGCCCTCGCTTCCGTCCCCATATGTTGCCGCTGAGGATGCATACACGAAACGCACTCCGGGCTTGAGCGCCCATTCAGCAAGGTCACGCGTGTATTCGAAATTAAAGCGCCGGAGATAATCTACGTTCATTTCCAGCGTGGAGGAACATGCTCCCAGATGAAATACGAAATCGAACCTGCCGAGCGCGCCGGACTGAAGCTGGCCGAGAAGTGCTTCGGGAGCAATGTATGAAGTAAATTGTAAGGGGACGAGGGAGCGACTTTTAATTTCGGGCGGAAAGTCAGCAATTACGATATCGGAACAACCCCGCCGGTTCAATCCCCAGACCAGAGCGCTGCCAATGAAGCCCGCGCCTCCAGTGACCAGCACCCGGCTACTTTTCCAAATTCCCGATTCGTTACCAGCCGAGGACATAGGCGAATACCAGCGG
This sequence comes from Acidobacteriota bacterium, assembly GCA_003133505.1. Taxonomy (GTDB): domain Bacteria; phylum Acidobacteriota; class Terriglobia; order Acidiferrales; family UBA7541; genus PALSA-278. The sequence continues at coordinate 6,676 of PKXT01000070.1, read as the reverse complement.
CGCAATGATAGTGGCGTCGGATTCGATAATGAACCGAGGAGTGCTTACGTCGAGTTTGCCCCAGGTGATCTTTTCATTGGGCACCGCGCCGGAATAGGAACCATAGCTGGTGGTGGAATCGCTGATCTGACAGAAATAGGCCCACAAAGGAACGTTTTCGCGTTTCAAGTCCTGATGCAACATAGGCACAACGCAAATGGGGAAGTCCCCCGCGATGCCTCCCCCGATTTGGAAGAAGCCCAGCGCAGCCTTGCTGGTTAGCTCGATGTACCAGCGCGCAAGTTCAACCATGTATTCCACACCGCCACGCATGGTTGTGACGTTCTTCACTTTCCCGCCGATCACTTGCGCGGCATACATGTTCCCAAGCGTGGAATCCTCCCACCCAGGAACAAAGAGCGGCAAATTCCTTTCCGCGGCGGCAATCATCCAGCTATCTTTAGGATCAATCTGATAGAAGTGCTTGAGTTTATCTTCCCGCAAAATCTTGTAAAGAAATTCATGCGGGAACAATCTATCGCCAGTGCGATCGGCGGATTGCCACTCTTCCATCACAATGCGCTCGATGCGTCGCATGGCCTCCTCTTCCGGAATGCACGTATCGGTCACGCGGTTTAGATGGCGGTTGAGCAGTTCCACCTCCTGTTGCGCGGTAAGATTACGGTAATGCGGGACGCGCTCGTAGTGATCGTGCGCGACGAGATTGTAAAGATCCTCTTCCAGATTCGCGCCCGTGCAGCAGATGCCATGCACTTTGTCCTGACGGATCATTTCAGCAAGGGACAGGCCAAGTTCGGCGGTGCTCATGGCCCCAGCCAGCGTGACGAACATTTTGCCCCCGCCATCGAGATGCCGAATGTAGGCCTCCGCGGCATCAATAACCACGGCTGCATTGAAATGGCGATAATGCCGCTTCATAAATGAGGTGATAGGACTGCCAGCGGAAGAACTCATGGATCCCTCGTTCCCGGAAAGTGATGTTGAGAAAACAACTGCCAGGCGTGGCGCCGCGTCAAGCTAACTTTCAGCTAGAAATAACTGGCGGTGTANNCAGAAGGCAGAAGAACGTACGCGGGGACCGGTACATCTGCCTTGAACGGGGATCGCAGCGGCGAGACACGGTGCAGTAATACCACAATGGCGCCACCGATTGCCACTATATTCCGCGCCGCTCTTGCAATTTATCCCTCTGTGCTAGAATTCTTGCGTGCGCCGGTTCCACGCCATTTTCGTAATTCTCGCGCTCGTCACCGCTCCGATCTCGCAACTTGTATATGCCGGTGCGGCCTGCACGCGAATATGCTGCGCGGTCCATTCTCATGCCCGTGCAAACTCGTCCTCAGATGCCATGCCCCCTGCAATGCTCAAATCGGCGGCAAATAACGGGACAATTACCGGAATGCCACACAGCATGGACGGCAAAATGACGGGGTGTCACCATGGCGCGCAAGCNNAAGCCAGTTCCACGAAGTTAATTCATTTGTGTCATGGGGCGGCCAACTGCCATAACGTGCAACATGACAGCGTCGCGCCTCCCGTCGTGCGTGCCGTTCTCTTTGTCACGGCAAACATCTTTTTGCCGGTTCCATCCCGCGCTTTGTCTCTAAACTATTCGGCTCTCGCGTTTTCGATCTTTTCCCCCGCCCCTTTCGAACCTCCTCGCGCTTAACTTCTCTGCCTGATCGAAACATCTTTTCGCAAATTTAATTCAGGATGAGAGGGAGTTATGCGCGTCTTCCGCGCCTTGTTTTGCATTGTTCTGTTGTTGTATGGGGTTACGCCAGATTCATGGGGCGCCGACGCTGGCATCCTGCGCGGAATTGTCCATGATCCTCAGCATCGCCCGGTCGACGGTGCCACTGTCTTATTGCAGTCTGATACTTCCCAGTGGAAAATCACCGCCGTCACCGATGCGGATGGCAATTTCATACTGACCAATGTGCCCGTCGGAAAATATAAACTCGATGTCTCGCACTCGGGGTTTCAGGACTTCACGCTCGCAATCCAAATCGAATCCGGCTCCGCTCCCGTGGTGCATTGCCAGTTGGCTCTCGCCTCGGTGAATCAACAGGTCGTGGTTTCCACGGCCGCAAGCGAGGAGGCCGCTGAAAATCAGGGTCCGGTGACGGTGCTCGATCGCGCGCAAATCACCGCCGCCCCCGGCGCTGATCGCACCAACAGCCTGGCCATGATTACCAACTACGTGCCGGCCAGCTACGTCGTCCATGACCAGTTGCACATTCGCGGCGGACATCAGGTTACATGGCTCATTGACGGCATTCCCATCCCCAATACCAATATCGCCACTAATGTCGGCCCGCAGATCGATCCCAAAGACATCGATTACCTGGAGATTTACCGCGGCGGTGATTCCGCGCAGTTTGGCGACCGCACCTACGGCACGTTTGACGTCGTGCCTCGAACTGGCTTCGAAAGGGACAATGAAGCGGAACTGGTGACTTCGTTCGGAAGTTTTTATCAGACCAACGACCAGCTCAATTTCGGGAGCCATACCGACCGCTTCGCCTACTACGCCAGCGTTAACGGCAACCGCAGCAATCTCGGGCTGGAAACTCCCGTGGGCGAAATCCTTCACGATGCTGAAAATGGGTTCGGCGACTTTGCCTCGTTAATCTACAACGCCACGCCGTCGGACCAGCTTCGCCTGATTACCGGTTCGCGCCGCGATTTTTACCAGGTGCCTAATACGCCCGATCAGCAATCCATTGGAATTCACGATGCGGAAATCGAGACCGATACTTTCGCGGCGTTTTCCTGGGTACACACTTTCAATTCCGCCAACGTGCTTACCATTTCGCCCTTCTATCATTACAATCGCGCGAATTACAATGGCGGCCCCAATGATTACCCCACCAGCACGCAGGATAATCACCTTTCGCAATATGGCGGCGGACAGGTCACCTACCAGACCGTCATTGGCCGCAACAATATTCAGGCGGGTCTTTACACTTTCGCGCAGGCCGACAATCAGCTTTTCGGGCTGGTGTTCAACGACGGCAGCATGCCAAATTTTACTGACACGGAAACCGTACTGGGCAGCACGCAAGCGGCTTACGTAAACGACCAGTTCAAGCCATTACCGTGGCTCACCCTCAATGCTGGGCTTCGCCAAACGCATTTCTCCGGCGCGCTGGTGGAAAACGCCACCGACCCGCGCGCTGGCGTCTCCCTGCTCATCCCCAAATTGAACTGGGTGCTTCGCGCGACCTATTCGCAGTATTACCAGGGCCCTCCGCTGGTCACCGCTTCCGGTCCACTCCTGGAATTTGTGGATAACCAGGACCTCGCATTTATTCCCCTTCGCGGCGAACGCGATTGGGAGCGCGAAGCAGGAATTACCATTCCATGGCGCGGCTGGATGTTCGATGGGGACACCTACGGCAACCATGCGGAAAACTTTCTGGATCACAACAGCATTGGCAATTCCGACGTTTATTTGCCGGTGACCATCACCGGAGCGTGGATTCGCGGCTGGGAAGTTACCGTGCGCTCGCCGCGCCTATGGAATCGCGGCACTTTGCATCTGGCCTATGCCAACCAAATCGCGCAAGGCTATGGCGCTCTCAATGGCGGCCTGACGGATTTCACACCTCCGACTGGATTTTTTCTGCTGGACCATGACCAGCGTGACACGCTGAATGTTGGCGGCGAATGGAGCCTGCCCTGGCGCGTAGCCGCATCAGGAAATGTCTATTACGGCTCCGGCTTTAACGATGGCACGCCGGATGGCCATCTGGCCGGTCATAGCAGCGTGGATTTGTCTCTTAGCCGCCCGATTGGCGACCGCGTCTCGATATCTCTAACCTCCACTAACATTGCCAATCGCCATCTGCTAATTGACAACAGCCAGACGTTTGGCGGAACGCACTACGATTACCCGCGGGAGATTTTCGTACAGGTTCGCTACCGCTTTCATTACGGACGATAGCGCCATTCCAACTCCATAAACGCGTTGGGCATGAGTGCTTTACTTTCGTCTTATATTCGCCTACGCTTGGAGCTGATTCCGGGAGCGCCGGAACGCCCCACCCAATGCCCTCTCCGCCCAGCAAAACCGCACCAATTGAATTCCGTACACCCCCACTGCATCCATGGGTGTTGCCCCATTCAGGCCTGTCGGTATTTCACGGTCACCGGGAAACGACGCGGCTGTTTCACTACTTTCTGCCGCGCCTGATCGAGCAGGGCAAACACATCCTGTGTCTGGACGGTGGAAATCGATTCGATCCGCTGCTGATTGCGCGATTCGCCCGGCGCCCCGGACGGGATTCTTCTCAATTTGACCGGCATCTGCGCGTGGCAAGGGCATTTACCTGCTTTCAATTAACCGAATTGCTCATCCGTACACCACGCTTGCTTCGGGATTTCCCCGTCGAGACGTTAATCGTGACCGCTCTGCCGGATTTATATCTCGACGAGGATGTTCGTGAGCGTGCGGCAATCGCTTCGTTCCAGCAGGCAATGAAGGCGCTGCGGGCGCTGCCTTTTCCCGTGGCCGTATTTTCCGGGGCTGATTCGATTCAAACCCCCCGCCAGCGTCTTTTTAATCTTCTGCGAGCGCAAGCGGACCAGGTGTACCAGTTCACCGGGCGGGAAGATGGCCGGCAAATGCTGGTAGGCGAAAAAATGGCGCCGCAAATAGCGTCCTCCAGGGCGTAATGGGAAACTCGCATGGGCCGCACCGTCCCCACATTCCGGCAATTGATAGATGAAGCTACATCGCACTGGTCGAAATTTCGCCGCGCACTCCGGCGTGAGGAGCAGCCACTTTTCGATCGCCTGTTTCACAGCGTCCGCTCCTACACTCAGGCAGCCACGTATCAGTGCCATAACAATCCCACGGAAGCAATATTGCCTTCCATCGCCCTGGATTTAGAAATACGCCTCGCCACGCTCGAAATGCTAGCAGGATGTGATCATGCTACTCACCGGATGGATTTTCGATCTCTACCCAAAACCGCGGGGGATGACGCTGTGGCTGACGGAACGGAACCAGAAACGCCACCGGCTGATTGATAGCTTCTCACCCACCTTCTACGTTTTTGGACCACCCAATGGCTTGCGCCGCCTTGGACAAGCGCTGGCGAAAGGCCCGGCGCTGAATTGCCGGCTCACAGAACGCATGGATTTATGGGAGCACACATTACTGGTGGTGCTCGAGATCACCGTCGCGCGTCCTACTGAATATTTCTCATGGACCCGCTGGGTGCATCGCTTCGATGGGACTTTGCGCTTATACAACAGCGATCTGATGCTGGCGGCTGTCTATTGCTGGGAAAAGAAAATCTTCCCTCTCGCTTTGGTCGAAGCCGATGTTGAAGGAGAAGTGGTGCGGGCGCTGGAATGCCAGGACAATGAATGGTCACTTGACTACCAGTTGCCCCCGTTCGAAATCATGCAAATCCGAGCGGTGGGGGTGGAGCGGATCACGCCTTCTTAGCCGCGCCCTCCCCTGCTCGATATCAAAGTGGACGGGCGTAGTTATGAGCTGGACGACGCCGATCAGCCGGCCGCGGAGTCATTCCAGCGCCTACTGAAACAGCACGATCCGGATTTAATTCTTACCTATTGGGGAGATGCCACCATCCTCCCCAGGCTATGCCAGCAAGCGGCGCGGTTGCGGCTGTCCCTGCCGCTCAATCGCGATCCAGACGCTCAGTTGCAGCAAAGCCGCTCCCGCAGCTTTGTGAGTTATGGACGCGTTCTTTTCAAAGACAGCGCCACCACCCCGTCGGGGCGGCTTCACGTGGACGCCCATAATTCTTTCATTGCCGGGAAGTATGAGCTGGCTGGCCTGTGGGAACTGGTCCGAGTGACGAAACTGCCCGTCCAGTACGCAGCTCGCACTACAGCCGGGACGGGCATTTCCTATATGCAATTGGGACTGGCTTATGGCGATGGTGTGCTTATGCCCGAGCAAAAGGCCGAGCCGGAAGATCCCAAGCTGCCGAGTGAGCTTCTGATGGCGGATCGCGGCGGTCTGGCGTTTACGCCGAAAATCGGCTTCTTCCAGGGCGTGGCCGAACTGGATTTCATCAGTCAATATCCCAGCATTATGACGAAATTTAATATTTCGCCGGAGACGGTGAACTGCCCATGCTGCCCGGATGCGCTACGAGTGCCGGAATTGGGCTATTGTATCTGCCAGAAACGGCGCGGAATTACGAGTCGCGTGGTGAAAAACCTCATAGACAAGCGCACAAAGGTAAAAGAGTGTATCGAGGATGCGTCGCTTGAAGTGGGCCAACGATATAAGCTCCAGCGCGATTCGCTGAAATGGCTGCTGGTCTGCTGCTTCGGCTATACCGGCTACAAAAATGCGCGCTTCGGCAAGATTGAATCCCACGAAGCTATAAACGCCGTTGCGCGCGAGTCGCTTCTTGTTTCCAAAGAGATCGCCGAAGATCAGGGCTTCGAGTTGCTCCATGCTTTAGTGGACTCGCTTTATGTGCGCCGCGATGGGGCGACCCGCGAGGATTATGAAGCTCTGGCGCATGAGATCAGCGTGCGCACGCAATTGCCCCTAGCCATTGAAGCCATTTATGGTTATGTGGTTTTCTTCCCTTCGCCACAGTTCGAAGATGTTCCCGTCCCCAACCGTTTCTTTGCCGTGGGCGAAGATGGCAGCGTAAAAATACGTGGCCTGGAATTGCGC
>PKXT01000310.1 GCA_003133505.1 Acidobacteriota bacterium | reverse complement strand
TGACCTTCAATTACGGCCTGCGTTGGGACCGGATTGAGCCGTGGTACGAAAAATATAATCAACTCTCGGTATTCGATTCCGGGCAACAGTCAATAGCGTTCCCCGGCGCCCCTGCCGGAATATTATTTCCGACCGATCCGGGTGTTTCCCGCACGTTGGCGCCTCCGGGAAATCGCGATTTTGCTCCCCGCGTTGGGCTGGCATATTCGCCCAATCCTGAAAGAGACAGCCTGCTTGGCAAAATCCTGGGTGGCCCGGGCCAGACCAGCGTGAGAGCCAGCTTTGGAATGTTCTATACGGCGATCGAGGCCCTGTCAATTTCAGTGTTGAGCGCGAACGCGCCGTATGGCACGACCTACAGCAGTCCGGCCCCTCCGCTTTTTGCCACCCCTTTCGTTACCGCGGCAACCGGCCAAAATCTGGGCCAATATTTCCCTGTGCAACTTGCGTCCTTGAATACAACTGCCAGCAACCCGGATCCAAACGTCAACTGGTCACAANNCGGCATTCCCGCATATTCAACTACCAACCGCATTCCTTATACCGAGGAATATATGCTCTCACTGGAACGCGGTTTTGGCGGCAACACAGTATTGACCATGAATTATGTTGGCAATCAGGCGCATCGTCTCCTGGTGCTCGTAGAGGCCAATCCGGGTAATCCCTCTCTCTGTCTGCAACTGAGCAATCCCNNCCCGCCAATCTCACTCCTGGAGAGGTTCCCTGTGGCCCGTTTGGCGAAAGCAACGTTTACGTGACCGCATCCGGCCAGGTAATAAATGGGACGCGGGGACCTTTGGGATCGAATTTTGGCAGCGATACCAATCAATCCACTCTAGGTAATTCGAATTACAACGCCTTGGAAGTTACCCTGCGGCATACGAGTCGCGGTTTGACGTTCCTGGCAGGCTATACATTCGGCAAATCAGAGGATCAGTCCTCCAACCTTGGCGAGGAGGTTAATCCCTTTAACACCGCTCTCAGCAAGGCGCTGTCAGCGTTCGATGTGAAGCACAATTTTGTCGTGAGCTACAATTACCAAATCCCGTTTGAACGCTTGTTCCATGCCCGGAATCGCTGGACACAGGATTGGGAATTATCCGGAATTACCCACATCAGCACGGGATTGCCCGTAACTCTGGTTAATTTTGGCGACAATTCGTTGCTGGGTGCTGAGCCAAATGGAGTCAACAATTTTGGTGTGGACGAGCCCGACTTTGCAGGAGGCTCCCTCGGTCTAAATCACAATCCCCGCAATGGACAGTCTTATTTTCATGCGACTCTTTTTAGTGAGAATGCCTTGGGGACACCCGGCAACGCTCAGAGGCGCTTTTTCTACGGGCCCGGAATGGACAACTACGATATCGCGTTGCTCAAGAACGTGTTGTTGACCGAGTCAAAATCCTTGCAGTTCCGGCTTGAGGCCTTCAACGCTTTCAATCACGCACAGTTTTTTGGCCCGCAGTCTGTAGACGGGAACATTGGCAGTTCGACGTTCGGCCAGGTGATAAATGCACAACCGCCTCGGTTGGTGCAGACTGGAGTGAAGTTCCTTTTCTAGCTGCGAGCCCCTTATCTCCGCTACAGCCCGGGCGAACGGTGTCCGTATTCTCCGACCGTGGGCGATGGTTTGTTTTGGCCCGACCATAGCAAATCCGTTGCCAATGTTTCCGGCAAACACCGTCGATTCTGCTAATCCTGTAAAATGATTTTCGCAGTGCGGCAACTGCCGCTTGTACATACCACGAGATGACACGCCAGCAAGCCGCCCATGCCACATCGGAAATCGGGACGCCGATACGCGCTGAATTATTCAGCGTCGAACGGCTGGAGCAACATGGCGAAAGTCTGGCTGCCAGCCAGAACGTTGTGGATGGACCTGGCCGTCCGCTGATTCCACGGGTTCGCGAAAATGGCCGGGTTTTGCTGGATTGTTATCGAATCATCTCCGGCGCCATCAGGGAAGAGCTTTCCATAACTCCAGCCGCCGAATGGTTGGTAGATAACTTCCACATTGTCGACGAGCAGCTCCGCGAGATACGCGATGACTTGCCGGAAGGATTCTATCGCAAGCTCCCTAAGCTGGCTTCCGGCCCTCTGGCCGGATATCCCCAAGTTTATGGAGTCGTCTGGGCCTTCGTGGCTCACAATGACAGCCGGTTTGATCCCGAGGTTTTGCGGCGGTTCGTGGAGGCTNNGTCCGAGCAGATCGTGCGCGGCCGCATGGCGCGCGCTGAAGCGGACGTCCTGGCCGATAACGTGTTGGCCAGCGCTGGGCCCCCGCCACCCTCGCTATTGGCCCCCTATGAAGGCAAGCCCCTTAGCGGAGATTTCGCGGTGGAACTGGTGCAGCGGCTCCGCGATCTTGATCTCAAGGTAGCTCCTGTTCTGCGCTGGCTGGATGGGCGACTGGCGGAGCAGGGAACAACCGCCGATGAAATCGTCCGCGCCGAGCATCAACAGCAGGCTGCCACCAGCATCACCGTTCGAAATATTATCACCAGCATGCGTATGACCTCTGCCTTTGACTGGCAAGAGTTTTTTGAAAGGACCAGCGCGGTTGACAAGATTCTCAGGGAAGGCGGCGGTTTTGAGGAAATGTCGTTTGCTACGCGTGATCAATACCGGCACGCAATCGAGGATTTATCGCGCGGTTCGAAATATACGGAATTAGAGGTGGCCGAGCGTGCCTTGCGGAATGCTCGTGAGGCACGGAGGAAGCCTTCCGGTGAGCTGTTAGACCGCCGTGAGACCGAAGTGGGCTATTACCTGATTTCACGCGNNGGGCGCCTGTCTTTCGAGGAGGAGTTGCATTTTCGCCTCACTTGGGGGCGCAGGGTCTTGCGCTGGTATGTTCGGGGCGCGACGCCGGGCTATTTGGGCACGATTGCAGCAATAACAGCATTAATCCTGTCAGCCCCCCTGCTCAGTTCCTCGACATTGGGTATTGGCGCCAAGGGGCTCGTGCTACTCACCCTCTTGGCGGCGGTGCCCGCCTCGGACTTGGCAATTGCCCTCACCAACCGCCTGGTGACNNCGCCTCCCCCAACTGGAGTTTGAAAACGGAGTACCGGACGATTTTCGCACAATGGTAGCGGTCCCAATTCTCCTTACTACGCCGCGCGAAATACAGGGGGATGTGGAACGGCTCGAAGTTCACTACCTTGCCAATTCCGATGGTGCGCTTCATTTCACATTGCTTTCAGATTGGGTCGACGCTCCCAGCGAAAGCGCTGCCGCTGATGATGAACTTGTGGCGATAGCAGCGACGGGCATAGATGAGTTGAACCTGCGTTACGGGCCGGTTCCCGGCGGATTCGCCCGATTCAGTCTCTTGCACCGGCGCCNNGGATCGGATGGGAGCGCAAGCGGGGCAAATTGCATGAGCTCAATGAATTATTGCGAGGGTCAAAGAACACATCATTCATGCAGGTGGGCGATCATGCGCCGGAGGTTCCCGCAGGCGTTAGGTACGTGCTCACGCTGGATTCAGACACGCGCTTGCCCCTGGGAGGCGCGTCCCGACTGGTGGGAGCAATTGCCCACCCGCTGAATCGGGCCAAATTCAGCTCGGGCGAGGGCCGCGTGGTGACTGGTTATGGTATCGTGCAGCCGCGCATCACTCCCTCACTGCCGAATCATCGTCAAGGCTCCATATTCCAAAAAATATTTTCGGGCCCGAGCGGCATTGATCCTTACGCTTCGGCCGTTTCAGACGTTTATCAGGACCTGTTTCGCGAAGGTTCTTATACCGGGAAGGGCGTCTATGAAATTGATTCATTCGAGGCGGCATTAGGTCAAAAGGTACAAGAAAATACGCTGTTAAGCCACGATTTGCTCGAAGGGATCTTCGCACGCGCGGCGCTGGCCAGCGACATCNNCAGCACCGTTGGGCGCGCGGAGACTGGCAACTGCTGCCGTGGGTTTTCAAATGGAACCGCGCGGAGCAGGGGTCTAGCTCGTTCACTATACCGGCTATCAGCCGGTGGAAAATGCTGGATAATCTGCGGCGCACTCTGCTCGCCCCTGCCACTTTCCTAATGCTCCTTTTCGCGTGGATGCTACCCCAGCCATTGCCCTGGCTGTGGACCGAATTCGTCCTGATTACCATTGCGGTGCCGCCATTGCTTTCGTTCTTGATGGGGCTGAATCACCGTCTTGGGGGTATTTCCAAACGCACCCATTTCCGTTCCTTGCTCAGTGATTTGGGCATCGGGACCGCGCAGATCGGGTTAACAGTCACGTTCCTGGCATATCAGGCCTGGTTGATGTCGGACGCCATCTTGCGCACGTTGGGACGCCTATTTATTACCCACAGGAATTTGTTGCAATGGGTTACCGCGGCGCAATCCAAGCGTGGAATGGATTTGAAATTAGCCGGCGTGTACCGGCGAATGGCAGGGGGAATCGCGGCCATTTTCGCTGCGGCGCTGTGCCTTTGGTACGGCCAGTTGTGGTATGGGCGCCCGGCATGGGGTTGCGCCTCGGCGTTCATGGTTTTGTGGGCGGCTGCTCCGGCCATGGCGCGTTGGATTAGCTTGCCGCCGCAACGCGAAGGGGAAGAGAGCGTTTCCGAACTCGACGGAAATGCCCTGCGGCTGATTTCCCGGCGAACGTGGCGCTTTTTCGAGCGCCTGGTAACCGCCGAGGATCGCTGGCTTCCTCCGGATAATTTTCAGGTTGATCCGAAGCCTGTATTGGCGCATCGAACGTCACCAACCAATATGGGCCTTTGTTTGCTTTCCACCGTTGCCGCCCACGATTTTGGGTGGTTGGGATTATCGGAAACCGTTGAGCGGCTTGATAACACTCTGTCAACCATGGGCCAACTCGAGCTGTACCGGGGACACTTTTACAATTGGTACAACACCCAGGACCTCTCTCCACTTGAGCCCCGCTATGTGTCCAGCGTGGATAGCGGCAATCTCGCCGGTCACCTGCTGGCTTTGGCCAATGCTTGTCGTGAAATGCCTGCGGAACCATTGGGAGCAGTCAGCTTTTTCGAGGGCGCCAATGACTCCCTCGAGTTATTGCGCCGCTCCATGACCGGAATGACTGACACTGCCAGGACGCAGACGGTGACGCGGAAGCAATTCGTGCGCGCGGTGGATGAGTTAGCGGGGCTGCTAGGTTCCCCGCCCCGCGATGCCATTACCTGGTCGTTGCGTCTGGGGGCCTTGCGGGCGCAAGCCTACACGCTGGCGGACATTGCTCATACGCTGGCGCATGAGCGCGGCATAGCGCCCGATTCGGAATTACAAGTGTGGGCTGACGCGATCCTGGGCTGCGTGAAAAGTCATTTTCGTGATGCCGAAATTCTGCTCCCGTGGATACGCCTGGAATCGGAGCAAATCACCTCGGTAGCCAGCCGAATTCCGGAGGGAGCGCCGGAATGGTTTGCCATCGAGCCCTTTTTCCGGGAGATGCCGTCGCTTGCGGATTCGCGAGACCGTTTTGAATCAGCGCTTCGCGAATTGGGCGCCCTGCGCGCAAAGGCCGCGGGCGAAGACGCGCCGGACCAGAATTTGCTGGCGCGAATTGACACTCTCTCTTATGCAATCCAGAACTCTGCGGCTGATGCCGCCGGTGTTCTGAGGCGATGCACAACCCTGACCGAAACTGCGGAAACAATATTTAAGGCGATGGACTTTGGCTTCCTCTTCGATGATTCGCGCAAACTTTTTTACATCGGCTATCGTGTTCCGGACTCTACTCCTGATCCCACCTGTTACGATCTCCTGGCCTCTGAAGCGCGGCTAACCAGCTTCGTTGCGATCGCCAAAGGCGACGTACCATCGTCACATTGGTTTCGACTGGCTCGCGCGCTCACCCCGATCGGTCGCGGATCCGCGCTGGTTTCTTGGTCCGGCTCGATGTTTGAGTATCTAATGCCAGATTTGGTAATGAGATCTCCGGCTGGCAGCTTGCTGCGCCAAACTTACGAGCAGGTAGTTCTGCGCCAAATGGAATACGGAGGGCAGCGCGGTGTGCCATGGGGCATATCTGAATCAGCGTATAACGCACGCGATCTGAATTTCACTTATCAGTATTCCAGCTTCGGCGTCCCGGGTCTGGGTCTTCGGCGAGGCTTAAGTGATGACCTGGTGATTGCTCCCTATGCTACTGCGCTGGCCGCCATGATTCGGCCTGCGGCTGCAGTCAAAAACTTTATGCGGCTGGAAGATGATGGCGGTAGCGGAAACTATGGTTTCTACGACGCGCTGGACTACACGCCGGANNCCCACCATCAGGGGATGACGATCATTGCGCTGGATAATGTGGTTAATGACGGTGTAATGCAAACCCGGTTTCATGCGGAGCCGATCATTCAAGCTTCGGAGTTGTTGCTGCAGGAGCGCACGCCTCGCGATGTTCTGGTTACGAGGCCAGGCGAAGAAGAGGTATCGGCGGCGCAGGTCCGGGAGATGGTTCCTCCCGTATTGCGCCGGCTCAACACCCCTCATGACGTACTTCCCCGGACTCACTTGTTAGCCAACGGCAGTTATTCCGTGATGTTCACCGCGGCGGGCTCGGGTTACAGCCGCTGGCGGGATATTGCGGTNNCTCGCTGGCGGGAAGATGTCACCCGCGACTGCTGGGGTATGTATTTCTACATGCGCGACCAACAATCCGGACGAATCTGGTCCGCAGGTTATCAGCCCACGTGCATGGAGCCCGATACCTATGAAGTGGCTTTTTCGGAAGATCGGGCCGAAATTGCACGGCGGGATGGCGCGATAACAACCAAGCTCGAAGTGATCGTATCGTCCGAGGACGATGTGGAAGTTCGCCGCATCAGTCTCATCAATAAAGGCGCACGCGGGCGGGACATTCAGGTGACATCCTTTGCGGAAATTTGTTTGGCCCCGCAAGCCGCCGATGCGGCGCATCCGGCGTTTTCTAATTTGTTCGTGCAGACGGAATTCGCAGCCGAAATGGCGGCGATCCTGGCAACGCGCCGGAAACAATCAGACAAGGAGACGACTATTTGGGTCGCGCAGGTACTGGTGGTCGAAGGCGAAACTCTGGGTGACCTACAGTACGAGACAGATCGCGGGCGATTCATCGGGCGCGGCCGTGATTCCCGAAATCCCGTTTGCGTAAACGATGGAAGACCGCTGTCAAACACGACGGGATTCGTACTGGATCCGATGATGGGCTTGCGAAGAACCGTTCGCATAGCGCCTGGTGCCACGGCGCGGCTAATCTTTTCAACCATCGTCGCGGCGGATCGAGAACAGGTTCTCGAGTTGGCGGATAAATATCGCAACGCGAGAACGTTTGAGCGCACTCTGGCTTTGGCATGGACCCAGGCTCAGATTCAGCTTCACCATCTTGGAATCAGCCTCGACGAAGCTCTCTTATTCCAGCGATTGGCCAATGCCGTCCTATACCCCGATCCAACCATTCGCTCCACACCAGTGATGTCAGAGGGCCTGCTGGATCGGACAGCCTTGTGGTCCCAGGGAATTTCCGGCGATCTGCCGGTGGTCCTCGCTCGGATTGATGAGCCGGACGACATTGAAATTATCCGGCAATTGTTGCGAGCCCATGAATATTGGCGCATGAAACAGTTGTCGGCCGATTTGGTGATCCTCAATGAGCGGCCGGCCTCATACGCGCAAGATTTGCAGGGATCGCTCGATGCGTTGGTTCGTGGCAGTCAGTTGCGGCTTGCACCGGACAACAGCAGCGTTAGGGGTAATATTTTCCTCCTGCGAGCAGATTTAATATCGGCGCCGACTCGCGCCGCCCTGCAATCGATNNTTAGATCACCGCGAGTGGAAACGCCCGCTCCGCGGTCCAGCGGGACGCAAAAATCCGCGGCACTCCAGAGTGTTGATCTCCCGGCGCATGCGCTTGAGCACTTTAATGGCCTGGGTGGTTTCACGGAGCGCGGTCGTGAATACGTGACCGTACTTACCGAGGGAATGCGGACGCCGCAGCCCTGGGTGAACGTGATTGCAAACCCGTCGTTTGGATTCCTGGCATCCGAGTCCGGCTCCGGCTTCACATGGTCTCTTAATAGCCATGAAAATCAGCTCACGCCCTGGTCTAACGATCCTGTAACCGATGCGGCTGGAGAAGCCTTTTACATACGGGATGAGAGCACCGGCGAAGTCTGGACGCCGACAGCCCTGCCGATTCGACACGAGGCTTTGACCTATGTGGCTAGCCACGGGCTCGGCTATAGCCGTTTTCAGCACGGCTCGCACGGCATCGTTTCCGATTTACTTCAATTTGTGCCTCCCGGCGATCCCGTTAAAATATCGCGGCTCATTTTGAGGAATGTCTCTGGCCGCGCACGCCGTCTTTCGGTCACGACATATGCCGAACTCGTGCTCGGCAGTTCGCGCAATGTGCTATCGCCTTATGTAATTACCGAAATCGATTCGGCGT
>PKXT01000050.1 GCA_003133505.1 Acidobacteriota bacterium | reverse complement strand
CTGCCAAAGCTGATTTCGGGCTTGGAGAGGTCCAGCTTGCGCGCCTCTTCCTGGCGCTTGGCCATTTCGTGATCGTACAGGCGTGACTTGAGCACCTTCATGGCTATATCGCGGTTCTTGTGCTGGCTGCGTTCGTTCTGACATTGCACCACAATTCCGCTGGGATAGTGGGTGATGCGCACGGCGGAATCGGTCATGTTGACATGCTGGCCGCCGGCGCCGCCCGCGCGAAACGTGTCAATGCGAATGTCGTCGGGCTTGATGACAATTTCGATGCGGTCGTCAATTTCAGGAATCACGAAGACCGAGGCAAAGGAAGTGTGCCGCCGCGCGGCCTGATCGAACGGGGATATTCGCACCAGGCGATGCACTCCGCTTTCGCCGCTCAGCAGGCCGTAAGCGTTTTCGCCTTCAATGCGCACTGTGACTGATTTCAGGCCCGCCTCCTCGCCCGGCGTGGAATCCAGCACGGACGTGCGGAAATCGCGCCCTTCGGCCCAGCGCATGTACATTCGCAGGAGCATCTCGGCCCAATCCTGCGACTCGGTGCCCCCAGCGCCCGGCTTGATGGTCATGATGGCGTTGAGCCGGTCGCTTTCGCCGGCGAGGAGCGTCTGGGTCTCGAGGCTGGCAATGTATTCGTGGGTCTTGCTCAATTCCGAACTGAGTTCGTTGAGCACCGCTTCGCGCTGCTGGGGATCGCTCTCTTCCTGAGCCAGGTGGAAATACGTTTCGAAATCGCCGATGCGATGCTGGAGGGTTTCGTCCGCTTCGATGCTATCGGCGGCCTGCTTGCGTTGCCGCAGAAGCTCCTGGGCTTCCTCGGGATTGGACCACAGATCGGGCCGGTTGACGCGCGGATCTAGCTCGGCCAGGCGGAGGCGCTGCGATTCAGGGTCAAAGGTAGCTCCGCACCACAGCGATGCGTTTCTGAATGTCGTCAAACTGCTGCCGCAAATCTTCAATGTGCATAGTCATACTCCAATCGTAGAGGAAGGCCGTTGCGCCAGCAAACTTTCACGATCGGCGCTTGCGCCCCGCGGGACTCATTAGTGAAGCGGTCACCAAGAACACCAGCATTGCAGCGCACATCCAAACAATCCAGTCGCCCCAGCGGGTGTAGGGAGTGCGCTCGGAGCGAAAGGCATAGGGCGCGTCGAGCTCTCCGCGAACGTCGGTTGGCAGACTGGCCGCGATGCGCCCATAAGGGTCCACCGACACGGTAAAGCCATTATTGGTGGCGCGCAGAATCCACCGCCGGTTTTCCACCGCGCGAACGCGAGCCATCAGGAGGTGTTGGGCAGGCGCGGCGGAACGGCCGAACCAGCCGTCATTGGAGACGTTGACCAGGAGTTGGGCCCCATTCTTTACGAACTGACGGACCTCCGCCGGGAAAATGGACTCGTAACAGATGAAAACACCAAATTGGCCGCCGGGAAAGCTTCCCGTCGAGCGGCTGCCGCCGGACGTGAAGTCGGCCAGATCGGCGGTAAGACGGCCCGCGAAGGGAACCAGGTTCCTCCACGGAACAAATTCGCCATAAGGCACCAGGTGGATCTTGTCGTAAGTGAAAATTCGCTGACCGCCGGGATCGAATAGCACCGCGCTATTAAAGGCATCGTAGCCGCGCCGCGCGGGACGCCATTCCACCGCGCCGACCAGGAGGTCTTCGCCACTTTCCCGTGCAATATCCCGCGCGCGAGCCGCAAATCGGGGATCCTGCAAGCTGAACGGCGCGGGTACCTCCGGCCAAATTACCGGACCATCCACGACAGGACCTGATAGATGGACCGAGGCAGGCAGCCCTGCCGGAAATTGACCATCGGCATTCAAACTTTCGGCCTTTTGCTCTCCCCGACGGGCCGCGTTAATACTGATGGCCGCAAGTTGATTGAGCTCCGGCGAGTGAACGATCATCCAATTTGCGGGATAACTTTCCGACTGTGGAAAATCCGTTTGCACGAGGTGGGCGATGTGATCTGCTGGAACGGCGGGAATAAATCGTGGCCCTGTCCACGCGATCCCCACAATAACAATCGCGGACACGACAACGGCACCCCAAGGGCGGCCGGTCCAGCCATTGCCGCGCAATATCGCCCGGGCCAGCAGCGCATTGAATGCAACAATCAGGAATGATAGTCCGTATATTCCCGTCCACTTGGCCAGTTGCATCAACGCAATATTTTCCGCCGCCGCATATCCCGCCAGGTTCCAGGGAAAACCGATATTAGGCAAATGGGTGCGGGCCCATTCCAGGACCACCCACAAAAACGGCGCTGCTAAAAGCCCCCATCCCTTTCTTCGCCGCTCAAAAAATACAACTCCCACAGCGAATACACCTGAAAACACGCCGCCCGCCGCGCTAATCAACGCCAGCACTCCAGCGGCAGTGAACGCGTCGAGGTTGCCGTACTGCCGCAGCACCACATAAATCCATGGCAGCGCAACCGGATAAAACACTATGCCGTGCAGCCAGCCGCAAAACGCGGCCTGAGGCGGGCTAGCTCCGTCAATCGCAATAATAAGAATCGCTACAGCTAACCATGCCAAGATCGCCCAGTTATAGTTGGGAAAAGCGATGGCAAGCAAAAAGCCAGAGGCGAGCGATAGCAGCCAACGGGTCGTTCGCGAGAGGGTCATTCGTGGTTGGTATTCAGCTACAACGGCGAAAGAGCTATTTCAACCAAAATTCCAAGAATCCGAAAATCTAACGGGCCTAGTTTACCGCATGGCGGATTCCGGAATGATATGGCCGATCACCTCAGCGCCCTTCCGGGCTTATTGGCTATACCGCACGATCAAGCCGGGACAACTCTCATCTTCCGGCGTGCAAACGTGAGTGATGGCCTGACCCGCCACATAAGCTTGCCCATTAATTACGACGGGAACCTGAAATTTTATCGCGGGGGGTCCGCCCACGGCGTCCTTGAAAATCGGAAGGATGTTCNNCCGCCGGAAACGCCGGGTAGGCAAGCAAAATGGCTGGACTGCCAGTCTTGAAGCCGCTGGTATCCACCAGCCATAAAATGCCATCGGTAGCCACAGGACTTGGAACTGTATCGTTCCAGGAGACGACCGGGATCGCGCCTGGATAGGAGAACATATTCTGTTTGCCATCCAGCGGCGGCTGTCCGGTAGCATACACCGTAGTATTGAAGGTAGCATTCCCGCCGTGAGGCATCTGCCAGTACCGAAGCGCAGTGTCGCCACTGCCAGCGGTATATAACAAATTTATGTCCAGTCCCTTAGTATTATCTCCGGCCCAGAAAGCGGGAACTGCGCGCGCACCAGTTCCATCGGGTATCAGGCCATTTTTCCCCGCCAGAGGCAGCATAAAACCGGAGAAACACTGCCGGGCATAGCCATTGGGAGGCGTGGTATCGCACGGGTCCATCCCGTCAGGAGGATTTGAACCCGTTCCCATATTGGCGGGATCAATNNATCAATAACGTAGACAACCCCTTCTTTACCGGCGGACAGGACTTCAAAAGCACCGCTAAAGCCCGTTTGTCCCGCCGGATAAGCGAGCACTGTACCCCCAGCGCCCAAGTCGATATCCTGATCGAGAGTAACTGTACCTCGCGTATCGGGAGGAGGGAGGACCACATCACCGCCATCATTCAGCGTTTTCCATGCATTTACGGTATA
This sequence comes from Acidobacteriota bacterium, assembly GCA_003133505.1. Taxonomy (GTDB): domain Bacteria; phylum Acidobacteriota; class Terriglobia; order Acidiferrales; family UBA7541; genus PALSA-278. The sequence continues at coordinate 491 of PKXT01000050.1, read as the reverse complement.
TGATCCGGTGACACTTATGGACGAGTCATTCAGATTTCCTTTCACCCTTACAATGCTTTCCCCATACGACTTACCAGCGCTGACATTGCCATTGCCTGTGGCCATATAGAGGTTACCTGAACCTTGATCTATCGCAGGAGCCGCCCCGCCCATCCAAATTCCGCCGTTCGTTCCCGTCTTGATCGGTTCATCCACCAAATAGCCGACAAGAGAAAATTGTTGCAGCGAGTAATCGAACTTAATCGCGGCGATCCAACCGTGGTATTGGCCCGATATATTCGAATCGCAGTGCGACGACCATTCGACAAAAATGACGGCGTTCTTACTCTGATCGTGGGTCAAAGCGAGTCCGGCACGTTGATTCTCGAACAGTGGAGTAAACTTCGGGCCAAGGGCCGCGCCGATATCGAAGGAAACATCCGTGTTGGCGATTGGATCCCATGCGTGGATCCTATGGTGATAAAGAGGAGTGGCGCCGGGCGTCTGGGTCT